>NZ_KV800969.1:0-41040 GCF_001810355.1 Neisseria sp. HMSC074B07
AGGGGATTTTGGGGGATTTTGCAAAGGTCTCAAACAGTAGGGGAATGCGTGAATCGAAGATGGTTTAAGTTGGGTTGGGTTTCAAACAAGAACGACGGCGGATAAGAAGGTCGTCTGAAAACGGCAAGGGCTTGCCTCGTTTTCAGACGACCTTTTGTCTGTGTGGCAAAACAGTAGAACAATCAGCTTTCGGATGTTTCCTGTTTCAAATCGACCAATCGTGTTCCCGCCAAGAAATCGTATAAAAACTGCCGGTCTGGGTTCAGCAGGGCAAAGCCCCACGGCAGGATGAGCCAGATAAGGGAGGCACCGAAGGCGGGTATGGGCGGGATGGCGAGCAGGTGGCGCAGGCCGGCGTAGGCGAGCAGGGGGATGAAGACGACGAAGATACACGACCAAATAAAGCGGATGCGCAGTTGCGACAATGGCGGCAGCGTGCCGTTTCTGCCGTGCAGCCCGATTTTCCACGTCTGCATGGCGAGGGTGCGGCCGGTTTTCGTCCAGTTGGTTTTGAAGTAGAGCCACCAGCTGCCTACGAAGATAACGCAGGTAACCAAGCTGGAAAGGAGCTGGGAGACGGGGTTGAGGAAAATCGCGGCGATGCCGGCAAGGAGGGCGGCGATGGCGGTCACGGCGCCGGTCAGCAGCAATTCGTACATCAGGGCGGCAAGGCGGCGTTTGACGGGGGCGGGGGGAAGGGCGGTCATGGCGGTCTGCTCGGTAAAAAGGTCGTCTGAAAAACGGAATGCTTGGTTCGGGCGAAACTGCCGCATCCGTTTTCAGACGACCTTTGTGTGGGAGGAATCAGCGGTGGGGGCGTTTTTGTCCGCGCGCCTGCTGGGCTGCCATCTGGTTCATTTCCTGACGGGTCGGGCGTTTTTTGAACATGGCGTGCGCTTCGTCGGCCGAACATTTTTGCGACAGGCAGACCAACGTTATCGCGTCTTTTTGGTGCTGGTCGCCGCTGTGGTACATACGGCGCAGGTTGGCTTCGTTGATGCGGCCTTTTTCGGGGTCGATGTCGAATTTTTTCAGGCGTTCGAGAAACTGGCGCTGCTGGCGGCGCGAAGTCCAGACAAAGCCGCCGGCGGCTGCGGCGACGATGATGACGGCAAGCAGGATGGCAAGCGGCCACGAATCGACGATTAAGACGATGATCAGACTTAAAACGGCGGTGGTCAGCACGAGCAGGCCGCCGATGCGGAGTTTGGTTTGGTTGTCCATGAAGTTGCAGTTCCTTGTAAGGGTGGAAGGTCGTCTGAAAAGGGGTTGCAGTGGACGGGCAAGCGGCGGCGTATCTCTGAACGCGCCGAAATGCTTGTCTATCCGCTGCATCGGGTTGTGGACGGATTTCAGACGACCTCAAATATCATAACTTTATGTTTAACGGTATTTTACAGTATTTTTGCCGTTTGGGCGCGTACAGAAGCGATGCGGCATACAAACTTTCACGCTTTTTGCACAGGCGCGCCCTTGCCGCGAAAAGCACCTATCCATGCCCAATGAAATTACACCGCCAACTCCGTTACCAACTGCTTGAACTCCGTCCACGCGTCGCCGTCTTCCGCGCCTTTGATGATGCGGTCGATTTTGGCGCAGGTTTTCAGCGCTTCGATCAGGCGGACGGCGGGAATGCGTTTGACGGCAATCGGCGCGAGGGTTTGTTTGTCGCCCCACAGGCGCAGGCTGTTGCGGACGGATTGTACGCTCTGTCCTTGTTTAAGCGCGGCGGTCAGGCGGATGAGGGTGCGGATGTCTTCGGCAACCGCCCACAGCAGCAAGACAGGCTCTTCGCCTTCTTCTTCGAGTCCGTCCAAAAGGCGGGCGACGCGCAGGGCATCGCCTTTCATCCATGCGCCGGAAAGCTGGAACACGTCGAAACGGGCGACGTTGGCGACGGCGGCTTCGGCATCGGCGATGTTGACGGTATGGTTTTGCGGGTGCAGCAGGGCGAGTTTGTCGATTTCTTGGCGGGCGGCGAGCAGGTTGCCTTCGACGCGTTCGGCAAACAGGGCGAGCGCGTCGGGTTCGATATTGAGTCCGACCTTGTTCAGACGACCTTTTATCCACTGCGGCAGGGCTTGCGCGGTAATGGCTTTGGCTTCGAGTACCGTGCCTTTGGCAGCAAGCGCGGTGAACCATTTTGCCTGCGTTTGGGCTTTTTCGAGCTTGGGCAGCAGAATCAGGGTAACGGTGTCTTCGGGCAGGCGTTCGGCGAAGGTTTGCAGCGCGTCGCCGCCGGTTTTGCCGGGCTTGCCGTTCGGAATGTGGATTTCCAAAAGTTTCAAGTCGGCAAAAAGCCCCGCGCTGCCTGCGCTTTGCAGGAGTTCGTCCCAGTCGGCGCCGTTGTCCGCCGTAAAGACTTCGCGGTTGAGGTAGCCTTGTTTTTTGGCGGCAGCGCGCAGGGTATCGAGGGCTTCGATGCGCAACAGGTCTTCTTCGCCGTGAATGATGTACAGCGGCGAAAGCGGCATATCCGCGCTGACCTGTTCGATATTCATGACCGCCATCAATACGCTTTCAGGAACGTCAGGCGGCGGACGATTTGGTCGGCGGCGTCGGCGCGCATTTCCGCCCAAATGGTTTCGCTTTCTTCCTGTTTGCCCAACACTTCGCTGTCGTTGTAATCCATCGTGCGGTTGACGAGGACGGTAATCGGTTCGCCCACAGGCTCGCCGTTGCGCATAGCTTGGGCTTCGACGCGCAGCGTCAGCAGGTATTCGTTGACCAACGCGGCGCGGGTGATGGTGTAGATGTCCTGACGGGTTTCGATGCCCTTGATGTTCAACGTCATTTGCGCTTCGGCGGCGGAAACGGGTTTGCCGTCGACGCGGCGCAGGGCGTTTTCCAAAGCCTTTTGCATGATGGAGGCGTTTTGGATGTGCCAAGCGGGATACGGCAGCATGCGTGCGGTGCCACCCATGCCTTTGAGGTGGAAGCCGCAGGCGGACAGAAGCAGCACGGCGGCGGTCATCAGGATTTTGTTCATTTCATTCTTTCTGTTGCGCGGGTATCGGGGAATTATAGCGGATAGTCGGGCGGTCGGGAAACGCGGCGGCGGAAGGGGATTTCATACGACCCCTTGCCGTTTGTCGTTTACCGGCACGATGGGTACAATCCAAACGTCAGACAACAGGAGAAACATCATGAACCCCATCCGCGAACCCATCCGCAGCGGCCTGCTGCCCGTATCGGACATCCATCAAATCTACTGGGAAGAATCCGGCAATCCCGACGGCCTGCCCGTCATCTTCCTGCACGGCGGCCCGGGCGCGGGCGCATCGCCTGCCTGCCGCGGCTTTTTCAATCCCGACGTGTTCCGCATCGTCATCATCGACCAGCGCGGCTGCGGCCGCTCGCTGCCTTACGCCTGCACCGATGACAACACGACTTGGGATTTGGTTGCCGACATCGAAAAAGTCCGCGAAATGCTGGGCATCCAAAAATGGCTGGTGTTCGGCGGCTCATGGGGCAGCACCTTGTCGCTGGCGTATGCCGAAACCCATCCCGAACGCGTTGCCGGACTCGTCTTGCGCGGGATATTCCTGTGCCGCCCGTCCGAAATGGCGTGGCTGGACGAAGCGGGCGGCGTCAGTCAGATTTATCCCGCGCAATGGCAGAAATTCCTCGCCCCTGTCGCCGAAGAAAAACGCGGCAGCCTGATTGCGGCGTATCACGAAATGCTGTTCGGCGAAGACGAAGCAGGTCGTCTGAAAGCCGCCAAAGCCTGGGCAGACTGGGAAAGCTACCTGATCCGCTTCGAGCCGCAAGACGTCGATGAGGACGCCTACCAATCGCTCGCCATCGCCCGTTTGGAAAACCATTATTTCGTCAACGAAGGTTGGCTGAAGGGCGACAAAGCGATTTTGGCGAACACGGACAAAATCCGCCATATCCCGACCATCATCGTACAAGGGCGCTACGACTTATGCACCCCCATGCAAAGCGCGTGGGAATTGTCGCAAGCGCTCCCCGAAGCCGAACTGCGCGTGATTCAGGCGGGACATTCGTCGTTTGATTCGCCATTGGCAGCGGCGTTGGTGGAAGCGGTAGAGGATATGAGGGAACGCGCGGCGTGGTGAGGCATGATTTGAAAGGACAAATTGATGAAAAAGCTGTTTTTAATCGCATTGGGGTTGGTAAGTTTTGATGTTTATGCCAACTGCCCCGGCAGGTATTTTCCTGATACGGGCATCTGTCAGATACAAGGACATAACGGGGAGGTTGTCAACTACAATGTGCCGCCTCCCCAATCAGGCAACAGCACTCCGCCTCCTAAAAAAATCATCTACTACGACGTAAAAGTTCCTTCTAAATTCGGGGCAGTGGCTATGAACATGAAAACTGGCTATGGGGCTGGTGTGTTGAATAAAAATTCGCTGTCGGAGGCACAAAAGGAAGCGCTGGAGCAATGCAAGCAGGGTAATAAAAATGCTCCGTGTAAAGTGGTTTCTTGGGTACGCAACGGCTGCATTGCTGCTGCAAAAGGTAAAGAAATCAATAATCCTGGAAAATGGAAGTCTTTTTATGTAGGAAAAGAAAAAGGATTGGCGGAGGCGGAAGCGTTAGCGCAATGCAGGGCGGATCCGAAGGTAACGAATTGTGAGATTTCTCTTCCCGAAGGCTGTTCCCTGCCTCAATTGCAATAATCAAATTTTATTTAAAAGGTCGTCTGAGAACTATTTGCAGACGACCTTTTCTAAACCAAGTTAAAGATGAGCTGGGAAAAGGATAAATTGATGAAAAAACTGTTTTTAATCGCATTGGGCTTGGTAAGTTTTAATGTAAATGCCGACCCTACCTATGATGCAACCAGAGGGGCGTTGCAAAACAATTCTGCATTGTGTGGTTATGGTTATAACCCGAACTGTTCTTCAGGTAGCCGCAGCACTCCGCCTCCTAAAAAAATCATCTATCACGACGTGAAAGTTCCTTCTAAATTTGGGGCTATTGCCATTAATGAGAAAGCGGGTGCTGTCGCTGCATCGTCCAATATGCCTTCGATTGCTGAAGCCAAGCGCGAAGCAATTAGACTATGTGAAAGCGATGGGCGATATGCTCCTTGTCGGGATAATGGCTGGGTCAGAAACGGCTGTATTGCTGCTGCTTCGGGTAAGAAATCATCAAAATTTCAGTTGTTTAATGGGATAGGTGAGCGTGGCGAGGCTGAGCGTCTTGCGATAAATCATTGTAATAAAGCCAAAGCCTCCGAATGTCAGATTATTGTTCCTGAGGCATGTTCTCTACCCTAAATTTCGTACTATGAATAAAGGTCGTCTGAAAACAAAATTTCAGACGACCTTTTTGCTTCAAGCAATGTAATGCAACCGTTCGGGCAGGGCTTTGCGCTTATGCCCGCTTATTCGTACTCGGGGTAGAGCGGCATGGTGCCGGCTTCTTCGAAGGTCGAGTGTGCTTTGACTTCTTGCAGGCGGCGGCTGATGCGGCGGGTGACGGCTTCGGCTTCGTTTTGGTGGTCTATGGTCAGTCCGGGGACGGTTTTGCCGAAAAGTTCGGCATCGAGCAGACGCTCGGCGTGGATGCCGGGGCGGTAGTTGTGTCTGACGGCGGGATCGCGTTCTTCAAAGAGGTAGCCGACGACGCTGTCGCGGGTCAGTGCGATGCCGAGTGCGGCATCTTCGCCGCCGAAGATTCGGAAGAGTTCGTCTTGCGGAAAGCCGCCGCAGGCGAGAAAGATGCTGCGGCGGAATACGGTGTTGCCGCCGACGGTCATTTGCAGCCGTTCCCATGCGGTGGGGAATTGCGGGTGGTTGAGGTAGTGTTCGGGAAAGCCGATCGGGCGTAGTTTGAGGCGGACCAGGCTGAGGTAGGAATAGGCTTCCAAGCCGAGGTAGGCGGCATTGAGGACGTTGTTTTCATAGACGTCGTCGGCGTCGAGAAAGGCGATAAAGTCGGCTTGGCTTTGCATGGCGCCCCAGTTGCGGGCTTTGGCGGCGCCGCCGTTTTCGAGCATGTATTCGCAACGGACTTTGGGATGGATGGCGGCGAGGTCGCTCATGATAAGGCGTGTGTCGTCGATGGAGGCGTCGTCAATCAGCCAGACGTTTTCGACGGCGGGTTGGGAAACGGCGCTCTCGACAGCCGCTTGAAGGGTGGCGGCGGAGTTGTAGCAGGGGATGATGACGTCTAGTGTGGGTCTCATAATGTGATGCTTTAAGGGGTTGTTGTGTCAAACGGTGGGGAAAGGTCGTCTGAAAACGGTATATTGGGTTTTCAGACGACCTTTTGGTATTGCCTGATGCGGATTACAACACTTTCACGATGCTTTCGCACAGGTAGTCGATGTTGTCATCGGTAATGCCGGCGACGTTGATGCGGCCGGAGCGCACGGCGTAGATGGCGAATTCGTTTTTCAGGCGGTCGACTTGTTCGGGCGTGAGGCCGCTGAAGGAGAACATGCCGTTTTGTTCGATGATGAAATCAAAGTCCTGAGCCGCGCCTTTGGCTTTGAGCAATTCGACGAATTTTTGGCGCATGGCTTTGATGCGGCCGCGCATTTCGTCGAGTTCGGCAATCCATCGGGCTTTCAAATCCGCGTCTTTCAACACTAGGGCGATGGTGTTCGCGCCATGTGAGGCGGGATTGGAGTAGAGGGTACGGATGATGGTTTTGACTTGGCTGTGGGCGCGGGCGGCGGTTGCTTCGTCTTCTGCGACTAAGGTGAATGCGCCGACGCGTTCGTTATACATGCCGAAGTTTTTGGAATAGGAGCTGGCGATGAGCAATTCTT
Source organism: Neisseria sp. HMSC074B07 (assembly GCF_001810355.1). NCBI lineage: Bacteria > Pseudomonadati > Pseudomonadota > Betaproteobacteria > Neisseriales > Neisseriaceae > Neisseria > Neisseria sp. HMSC074B07. The sequence continues at coordinate 6,752 of NZ_KV800969.1, forward strand.
TGTTGTATTTCAGGAAAGTGCGCAAGCCGTATGCATCTTCTTCGAGGCCGTTGCCAAAGCCTTGGTAGGCGAAGTCAAACAGGGGCAGCCAGCCTTTTTCGGCGGAGAGTTTGGCGAGGGTTTCCCATTGTTCGGGCGTGGGATCGATGCCGGTGGGGTTGTGGCAGCAGCCGTGCAAGAGGACGACGTCGCCTTTTTGCGCTTGGCTCAGGTCTTCAATCATGCCGTCCCAGTCTAGGCCGTGTTTGGCGGCGTCGTAGTAGCGGTATGGCTTGTCTTGGATGCCGACGGCTTTGAAGATGGCGTTGTGGTTGGGCCATGTGGGGTTGGAAATCCAGACGGTTTGTGCGTTCAACTGGCGTTTGGCGAACTCGGCGGCAATACGCAATGCGCCTGTGCCGCCGAGGCTTTGGGCGGTTTTGGCGCGGCGGCTGGCGATGATTTCGTGGTCTGCGCCAAAGAGGAGGATTTGGGTTTGCTCGTTGTAGTCGGCAACGCCGTCGATGGTGAGGTAGTTTTTGGTGGTTTCGCTCTCGAGCAGGCGTTTTTCGGCTTCTTTGACGGCTTTGACGATGGGGGTCGCGCCGGATGCGTCTTTATAAACGCCAATGCCGAGGTTGACTTTTTCGGGACGGGTTTCGGCTTTGAATGCTTCGCCCAAGCCTAAGATGGGGTCGGCGGGGGCGGCTTCGATGTGCTTGAAGAACATGATTTCTCGCTTTGAAAAAAATGAAGGGACGGGATATTTCCTTTGGGATTTTACGCTGTTTCAGGTCGTCTGAAAATGAATGCGGCAGGTTTTGCGCAAATGGTTTACATCATGCCTTTGATGCCGGCGAGGATGATGCCGTAGCGCAGGATTTTTCCGGTCAGGAGCATGAGTGCGGAGGTGTTGGGGTTGAGCCTGAGCCAGCCTGCGGCAATGGGCAGCGCGTCGCCGATAACGGGCAGCCAGGCAAACAAAAGGGGCAGGGTGCCCCAGCGTTGGAGCAGGCGCAGGGTCTTTTCAGACGACCTTTTCTTGGACGGAATCAGCCGCCCCATCCAATAGGAAACCATGCTGCCCAAGCCGTTTGCCAGTCCGGCGCACAACCACGCGCCGTATGCCTGTTCGGGATAGGTGTAGATAAACGCGGCGAAGGCGGCTTCGGACGTGCCGGGCAGGATGGTGGCGGAGGTAAAGGCGGAGGCGGCAAGTCCGAGATAGGCGTAAATGAGGGGCATGGCGGATAAGTTTGCGTCAGGTCAAGGGTCGTCTGAAATAAGATTTTAAGTCGTTTGCGGGTAGGTTAATTGTAAAATTCAGACGGATTCTGTCTATAAAAATGCGTTATCGGACAGAATCTTGCTGAAACTCTATGTAGTCGGCGTGTTTTCAGTGTTTGCAAGAATGGCAAAAGCCAGTATGATTCGGCCCGTTATTAACGGATATTAACTGTTTATACGGTCAATTCCAATAAATCGAAAGGCAAATCATGTCTACGCCATCACAACAAAACCATAATTCCGCGCTGGTCGTCCTGACCGCGCTCTTCTTCATGATGGGTTTCATCACCTGCATGAACGACATCTTGATTCCGCATCTGCAAAAAATTTTCACGCTGACCAATTTTCAGGCGATGCTGGTTCAGTTCTGTTTCTTTACCGCCTATGCCATCATGTCGATTCCGATGGGGCATCTCGTCGGTAAAATCGGCTATAAAAACGGCGTCATCGGCGGCTTCTTGCTGACCGCCGTCGGATGTTTGTTGTTTTATCCTGCCGCAGACAGCCAATCTTACCCGACTTTCTTGGGCGCGCTCTTCATTCTTGCTTCGGGCGTAACCCTGTTGCAGGTTTCGGGTAATCCGTATGTGACCCTGCTGGCGAAACCGGGCAAAGAATCTGCAACGCTGACTTTGGTGCAGGCATTCAATTCATTGGGTACGACTATTGCTCCGAAAATCGGTGCACTTCTCATTTTTACAGATGCGGCTCAGAAAGCCAGCAAAGCCGAGCAAATTGCTTCCGTCCAAATCCCTTATTTGGGTTTGGCAGGATTGTTGATCCTCCTCGCCGTCTTTGTGAAAATGATCCGTCTGCCCGATGCACGCAAAATTGCCGTTGAGGAAAGCGAACACAACCACGACGGCAAACACAACGTGTGGCAATACAAACACCTTGTTTTCGGTATGGTCGGCATTTTCTGCTACGTTGGCGCGGAAGTATCCATCGGCTCTTTCATGGTCAATATTTTGGGCTTCTTGAAAGGATTGAGCCATGCCGAAGGTGCGGATATGTTGATGTATTACTGGGGTGGTGCCATGGTCGGACGCTTCCTCGGTTCGGCGGTGATGGCTCGAGTCGCGCCAAACCGCTACCTTGCCTTTAATGCCTCAGTTGCCACTGCTTTGCTCGTCATTGCCATCATGGTTGGTAAAGGCAATGCCGACATCGCCATGTGGGCGCTGCTTGCCATCGGCTTCTTCAACTCCATCATGTTCCCGACCATCTTCTCGCTGGCGACCAAAAATCTCGGCAAATTCACCAATTCTGCTTCGGGTATTCTTTGTACCGCCATCGTTGGCGGCGCGCTGATTCCTGTTTTGCAAGGTAAGATTGCCGATGATTTCGGTATGATGATTTCTTATGTTGCACCTGTCGTGTGCTACCTCTACATCGTCTTCTTTGCCCTCAAAGGTTATAAAGCCGACGAGTAAACATTGTTTGAACAGAAGGTCGTCTGAAACTTGGAAATCAGGTTTTCAGACGACCTTTTTTCGTTGGGACGGACTTTTAAACCTGATCCGTCCAAACCGAGGTCGTCTGAAAATACGGCAACAGATTTTAACCGGAGCTTAAGCCCGTTTTCAAAAGGCAGAACGCGTCCGCAATACGGTCTGACTGACTTATGGCATAATGCTAGCGGCAATATACAGGAGGTCCTCATGTCGAAAATCATCTTATTACACGGACTGCACATGCATTCTTGGGTGATGAAACCTTTAGCGGATATGCTGGAAAAGCAAGGCTTTGACGTTGCCCTGTTCGGTTATTACAGCGTCTGGCACACCATGCAGCAGCACACGCAGGCATTGGCGGAATTTGTTGAAAAACACGAGGCGGACGAGCCTCTGCATTTTGCCGGACACAGTCTGGGCGGGCTGGTGTTACGCCACTTTGCCGCCGCCCATCCCGAAAAAATCACCGGACGCATCGTTACCTTCGGCACGCCCCACCAAGGCAGCCGGGCTGCGCAAAGGGTGTTCCGGCTCGGATTGAAAACCCCCGTACTCGGCGGCGCTTATCGCGATGCGCTCGACGGCGGCACGCCCGATTTGCCCGAACATATCGAACTGGGCAGCATTGCCGGCAACAAGCCGCTCGGGCTGGGGCGCGTATTGGGTTTGCACGGCGAACACGACGGTACGGTTTTGGTCAGCGAAACCCGCTGCCCGAATATGCGCGACCACGTTATCTTACCCGTCAGCCACAGCGGTATGCTGTTTAAACACATTACTGCCGAGCAGACCGCAACATTTTTGCGCGAGGGGCAGTTTAATCATAATAAAAAGAAATAATACGGCTTTATTTTGAAAATAAGGATATTTTGTTTCAAAAAATCAAATTTAAAACCATATCGCATCAACTAAAATCCGTTATTACATTCATAAAAAATCACGGGGTCGTCTGAAAAGCGGTTTTTCAGACGACCCCGTGTGCTAAACTTCGTTAAATACACACAAAACAGGCAAAGCAATATGTTTGCATTCAAATCACTGCTCGATATGCCGCGCAAAGAGGCGCTTGCCGTCGTTGCGGCGTTAATCGGAGCGATGGGTTATACCATCATTTCGCTGGGCTGGCTGCCCCATATGTCCATCATCGCCGCCATTACCGTCCTCATCCTCTACGGTCTCGCGCGCGGGTTGAAATATAACGATATGCAAAAAGGCATGGTCGGCGCGGTGGGGCAGGGCATGGGCGCGATTTACCTGTTTTTCTTCATCGGGCTGATGGTCAGCGCGCTGATGATGAGCGGCGCGATTCCAACGCTGATGTATTACGGTTTCGGGCTGATTTCCCCTACTTATTTCTATTTCTCCGCCTTTGCGCTTTGTTCCGTCATCGGCGTGTCCATCGGCAGCAGTTTGACCACTTGCGCCACCGTCGGCGTTGCCTTTATGGGCATGGCGGCGGCGTTTCATGCCGATTTGGCGATGACGGCGGGCGCGATTGTTTCCGGTGCGTTCTTCGGCGACAAAATGTCTCCGCTCTCCGATACCACGGGCATTTCCGCCTCCATCGTCGGCATTGATTTGTTCGAACACATCAAAAACATGATGTACACCACCATTCCCGCGTGGCTCATCAGCGCAGCATTGATGCTGTGGCTCTTGCCCAATGTTGCCGCCCACGATTTGAACAGCGTCGAATCCTTCCGCAGCCAGCTCGAAGCGACGGGCTTGGTGCACGGCTATTCGCTGATTCCGTTTGCGCTGTTGGTCGTGTTGGCGCTGTTGCGCATCAACGCCGTCGTCGCCATGCTCTTTACCATCCTCGCCGCGCTTGCGGTAACTTATTTCCACAGCACGCCCGACTTGAACCAGCTCGGCGCATGGTTTTACGACGGCTACAAACTCGAAGGCGAAGCGTTTCAAGACATCGCCAAACTTATTTCGCGCGGCGGTTTGGAAAGTATGTTCTTCACGCAAACCATCGTGATTCTCGGCATGAGTTTGGGCGGGCTGCTGTTTACGCTCGGTGTGATTCCGTCGCTGCTGGACGCCATCCGCGCGTTCCTGACCACTGCCGGACGCGCTACATTCAGCGTTGCCGCCACGTCGGTCGGCGTCAATTTCCTCATCGGCGAGCAATATTTGAGTATTTTGCTTTCCGGCGAAACCTTCAAACCCGTGTACGACAAACTCGGTCTGCATTCGCGCAACCTTTCGCGTACGCTGGAAGACGCGGGTACGGTCATCAACCCGCTCGTTCCGTGGAGCGTCTGCGGCGTGTTCATCAGCCACGCCCTCGGCGTACCCGTCTGGGAATACCTGCCTTATGCCTTCTTCTGCTATCTGAGCCTGATTTTGACGCTGCTGTTCGGTTGGACAGGTCTGACGTTGAGCAAGAAAGAAACTGCGTAAAGCGGCGGGATAGAAAGGTCGTCTGAAAACCTTCGGCATCGGTTTTCAGACGACCTTTTGCGTTATAATCGGGCAAACGATAAAGACACACACCAATCCTACCCGTACCCCCATGAACAAACAGATCCGCCAAGAAATTTTCGAGCGTTTCCGCGCTGCCAATCCCCATCCGACCACCGAGCTTCATTTCAATTCACCCTTCGAGCTTTTGATTGCCGTTTTGCTGTCGGCGCAGGCGACCGACGTGGGCGTGAATAAGGCGACGGCAAAGCTGTTTCCGGTTGCCAATACGCCGCAGGCGATGTTGGATTTGGGTTTGGACGGCGTAATGGAATACACGAAAACCATCGGGCTTTATAAAACCAAGTCCAAACACATCATGCAGACCTGCCGCATCCTGCTGGAAAAATACAACGGCGAAGTGCCGGAAGACCGCGAGGCTTTGGAATCGTTGCCGGGCGTGGGTCGCAAGACGGCAAACGTGGTGTTGAACACGGCGTTCGGCCATCCCGTCATGGCGGTCGATACGCATATCTTCAGGGTGTCCAACCGTACCAAAATCGCGCCGGGCAAGGATGTGCGCGAGGTGGAAGACAAGCTGATGCGCTTTGTGCCGAAAGAGTTTTTGATGGATGCGCACCATTGGCTGATTCTGCACGGACGCTACACCTGCAAGGCGCAGAAGCCGCAATGCGGGAAGTGCATCATTAATGATTTGTGCGAGTATGGCGCGAAGTTGATGTAAACATTGATAAATTGTAAACAATCAACAAAACAACCTTTCTATCAGGTTAAAATTTCTGACGGCATTTTTTTATTTAAAATGAAATGCTTGAAAAAATATGGGCAAAAGGTAAAATTCGACCTTATCGGGTTGGAAAACGATAAAAGTTTCAGACGACCCCCTGTTTTTAAGATGCAAGAACACAATCCGTTATTCGGAAAAGGAAACGCGGTGCGCGAAAAAATGAACAAATACAGATACTTTGCTTTGGTAACGGCTTCTGCGCTGGCCTTGGGCGGCTGTGACAAAATCAGCGGCTTCTTCGGCGGCGACAGTAAAAGCGAAGAATTCGTACAAAGAATCGAACCTTCCAAAGACGACGGCAGCGTCGGTATGCTGCTGCCCGATTTCGCACAATTGGTGCAAAACGAAGGTCAGGCGGTGGTCAATATTCAAGCCTCCCCCGCAGGGCGTGCCGCAGGCAGCGGGCAGTCTGAAGAGCAGGGCATGGATTTAAGCCAATTCCCTGACAACGACCCGTTTTACGAGTTTTTCAAACGCCTTGTCCCGAATATGCCCGATATGCCGGAAGACCAATCTGCCGACGAGGATTTGAACTTCGGCTCCGGCTTCATCATCAGTAAAGACGGCTATATCCTGACCAATACCCACGTCGTTGCCGGCATGGGCAATATCAAAGTCCTGCTCAACGACAAACGCGAATACACCGCCAAGCTGATCGGATCGGATACGCAATCCGATGTCGCGCTGCTGAAGATTGACGCTTCGGAAGAATTGCCCGTCGTCAAAATCGGCAATCCGAAAGATTTGAAACCGGGCGAATGGGTTGCCGCCATCGGTGCGCCGTTCGGCTTTGACAACAGCGTTACTTCGGGCATCGTGTCCGCCAAAGGACGCAGCCTGCCGAACGAAAGCTACACACCTTTCATCCAAACCGACGTTGCCATCAATCCGGGTAACTCCGGCGGCCCGCTGTTTAACCTGAAAGGTCAGGTAGTCGGCATCAACTCCCAAATTTACAGCCGAAGCGGCGGATTTATGGGCATTTCCTTCGCGATTCCGATTGATGTGGCGATGAATGTTGCCGAGCAGTTGAAAACCAGCGGTAAGGTTCAGCGCGGTCAGTTGGGCGTGATTATTCAGGAAGTGTCTTACGATCTGGCGAAATCGTTCGGCTTGGACAAAGCCAGCGGCGCGTTGATTGCCAAAGTGATGCCGAACAGCCCTGCCATGCAGGCAGGATTGCAAGTGGGCGACATCGTCCGCAGCGTTAACGGCGAAGAAGTGCGCGTGTCCAGCGATTTGCCGGTCATGGTCGGCTCGATGCTGCCGGGTAAGGAAGTTTCGCTGGAAGTATGGCGCAAAGGCGAGAAGATTAATGTGAAAGTCAAACTCGGCAGCATGGCGGAGCAGAACGAAACGTCTTCACGCGCTACCGAGCAGCCGCAGCAGGCAAATCCGGCGGACGGCTTTACCGTCGATAATACGGGACTGACCCTGCGCGTCGATGAAGGTGCAGGCAAAAGCCGCCTGATTGTTTCCCGCGTCAGCGGCGCGGCGGAACGTGCCGGACTCAAACGCGGCGACGAAATCCTCGCCGTCAGCCAAATCAGCGTCAACGACGAATCGAGCTTCCGCAGCGCGTTGGCAGGCGCGGGCAAAAATGTGCCGCTGCTGGTTCAGCGCGACGGCAATACGCTTTTCCTCGCCCTGACCCTGCAATAAGGTGCAACGCAAGCGCCATTCAATGATAGAATACCCGCCATCCTAAGGTGGCGGGTATTTTGTAATTTTAGCAACTGATTGATTTGTTTGTTTTTTGATGGTTTTGCTCTTTTGGCTTTGTCAACAATCGCATTCAAAGGTCGTCTGAAAACGTTCCGCTCCGATTGACTTCCTATTAATAAAAATATTATGCACCTGATTGATTATTCACATTCGTTTTTATCCGTCGTGCCGCCGTTTTTGGCATTGGCGCTTGCCGTCATCACCCGCCGCGTGCTGCTGTCTTTGGGCATCGGTATCTTGGTCGGCGTTGCCTTTTTGGTCGGCGGCAGCCCGATTGACGGACTGACACACCTGAAAGACATGGTGGTCGGACTGGCTTGGGCAGACGGCGATTGGTCGCTGGGAAAACCTAAAATCCTGATTTTCTTATTGTTGCTCGGTATTTTCACTTCTCTTTTAACCTTTTCGGGCAGTAATCAGGCGTTTGCTGATTGGGCGAAGCAACACATCAAAGGGCGGCGCGGCGCAAAAATGCTGACTGCCTGTCTCGTATTCGTTACCTTTATCGACGACTATTTCCACAGTCTCGCCGTCGGCGCGATTGCCCGCCCCGTTACCGACAAATTCAAAGTTTCCCGCGCCAAACTCGCGTATATCCTTGACTCTACCGCTGCGCCGATGTGCGTACTGATGCCGGTTTCAAGCTGGGGCGCATCGATTATCGCCACGCTGGCAGGTCTGCTCGTTACTTACCACATCACCGGATACACGCCGATGGGTGTGTTCGTCGCCATGAGCCTGATGAATTATTACGCCCTGTTCGCCCTGATCATGGTGTTTGTCGTCGCTTGGTTTTCTTTCGACATCGGCTCGATGGCGCGCCTTGAAAAAGCGGCATTGCAGGAAACCCATGACGAATCCGCCGGCTCTGACGGCCCTAAAGGCAGGGTTTACGCGCTGATTATCCCTGTTTTGGTGTTGATCGCATCCACCGTTTCCGCCATGATTTACACAGGCGCGCAGGCAAGCGAAACCTTCAGCATTTTGGGCGCGTTTGAAAATACCGATGTAAATACCTCGCTGGTGTTCGGCGGTACTTGCGGCGTACTCGCCGTCGTCCTTTGCACGCTCGGCACCATCAAGGCCGCCGACTATCCCAAAGCCGTCCGTCAGGGCATATCTTCGATGTTCGGCGCGATTACCATCCTGATTCTTGCCTGGCTCATCAGCACCGTCGTCAGCGAAATGCACACCGGCGACTACCTCTCCACGCTGGTTGCAGACAATATCCATCCCGGCTTCCTGCCCGTCATCCTCTTCCTGCTTGCCAGCGTGATGGCGTTCGCCACAGGCACAAGCTGGGGCACGTTCGGCATTATGCTGCCGATTGCCGCAGCGATGGCGGTTAAAGTCGATGCATCGTTGGTTATCCCGTGTATGTCCGCCGTGATGGCTGGCGCGGTTTGCGGCGACCACTGTTCGCCCATTTCCGACACCACCATCCTGTCTTCCACCGGCGCGCATTGCAACCACATCGACCACGTTACATCGCAACTGCCTTACGCCCTGACCGTCGCAGGCGCGGCAGCGGCAGGCTACCTCGTGTTGGGCATGACGCAATCGGCTTGGCTGGGCTTTTTCGCCACCGGCGTCGTCATGACCGCCCTCATCTTCATACTGAAAGACAAAAAAGGCAAAGCTGCCTAATGTGTTTTCCCGTTTTCAGACGACCTTTGATACTTTAAGGTCGTCTGAAAACATTTTAAGGAATCCAAAAATGAACGCTCCCCATTCCATCCCGCGCGGCCCCGTTATGGCAGACGTCGCCGCCTACTGTCTGACCGAAGAAGAAAAACAACGCCTGATCGACCCGTCTATCGGCGGCGTCATCCTGTTCCGCCGCAACTTCCAAAACGTCGGGCAGCTCAAAGCCCTTGTTCAAGAAATCAAAGCACTGCGCACGCCCGAACTCATCATCGCCGTCGATCACGAAGGTGGCAGGGTACAACGCTTCATCGAAGGCTTCACCCGACTGCCCGCCATGAACACTTTAGGACAGATTTGGGACACCGAAGGTGAAGCCGCCGCCAAAGAAAAAGCCGAGCAGGTCGGCTGGGTATTGGCGACGGAGCTGACCGCCTGCGGCATAGACCTCTCCTTCACGCCCGTCCTCGACCTCGACTGGGGAACATGCCCCGTCATCGGCAACCGCAGTTTCCACCGCAACGCCGACACCGTAACCCAGCTCGCCCTTGCCCTGCAAAAAGGTCTGAACCGAGGCGGCATGAAATCCTGCGGCAAACATTTCCCCGGACACGGATTCGTCGAGGGCGACAGCCATTTGGTGCAACCCGAAGACACGCGCAGCCTTGCCGAACTCGAAGCCGCCGACATGATTCCGTTCCGCGCCCTAAGCGGCGCAGGCATGGCGGCGGTCATGCCCGCCCACGTCGTTTATCCGCAAATTGACGGTAAGCCCGCCGGTTTCTCCGAAAAATGGCTCAAACAAATCCTGCGCCAAGACATCGGATTTAAAGGCGTTATCTTTTCAGACGACCTCACTATGGAAGGCGCAGGCGCAGCGGGCGGCATCAAAGAACGTGCAAACGCTTCCTTTACAGCAGGCTGCGACATCGTCCTCGTCTGCAACCGTCCCGACCTCGTGGACGAACTGCGCGACGGCTTCCAAATCCCCGTCAATCCCGATTTGGCAAGCCGCTGGCAATACATGGCGAACACATTGGGCAAGGAAGCCGCCCAAGCCGTGATGCAAACGCTCGATTTCCAAGCCGCACAAGCCATGACCGCGCAACTTGCCACGCCTAAAGACACCGCCGGCGGCGTGAAAGTCGGCGAAGCGTTTTAAAGGCGTTTGGTTTAGAAAGTATGAAAGAAGGTCGTCTGAAAAGCTGAATTGGGCTTTTTCAGACGACCTTTTGTCCGTTTATAGTGGATTAACTTTAAACCAGTACGGCGTTGCCTCGCCTTGTCCTGATTTAAATTTAATCCACTATAGTAAAACGAGGCAGGTTTGAAATCACATTAAGGTGCGCTTTATTGTGTGTCTGCCTTTGAATCCGCTATAAGCAGTTCCGAACAGTAAAAAAGGTCGTCTGAAAACCTTGAATTAAGGTTTTCAGACGACCTTTCCACATCCTAAAGTCAGGACAATACAGGCTTATACGATACCTTGCGCCAGCATCGCATCGGCGACTTTGACGAAACCGGCGATGTTCGCACCGTTGACGTAGTTGGTTTTTCCGTTTTCAGTGCCGTATTTCAGGCAGGATTCGTGGATGCTTTGCATGATGTCGAACAAGCGTTGGTCGACTTCTTCGCGGCTCCAAGCCAGACGGACGGCGTTTTGGCTCATTTCTAAGCCTGAAGTTGCCACGCCGCCGGCGTTGGAGGCTTTGCCCGGTGCATACAGGATGCCCGCTTTGACGAACTGATCGACCGCGCCCAAAGTAGAAGGCATGTTCGCACCTTCGGCAACGACGTAGCAGCCGTTTGCCAGCAGGGTTTTGGCGGCTTCTTCGTCCAATTCGTTTTGGGTCGCGCAGGGCAGGGCGACTTCGGCGGCAACGCCCCACGGTTTTTGGTTTTCAAAGTATTTCAAACCTTGCTCTTTGGCATAGGTGGAAACACGTTCGCGACGGACTTCTTTCAGCTCGATAAGCGCGGCGAGTTGGTCTTCGGTCATGCCGCTGTCGGGGAAGAGGACGAAGCCGTTGGAGTCGGAAACGGTCAGCACTTTCGCGCCCAGCTGGATGGCTTTTTCGGCGGCGTATTGCGCGACGTTGCCGGAGCCGGAAATCAGCACGCGTTTGCCTTCAATCGAGTCGCCGCGTGTTTGCAGCATGGATTGGGCGAAGTACACGGTACCGTAGCCGGTCGCTTCAGGACGGATGAGGCTGCCACCCCATTCGAGGCCTTTGCCGGTCAGGACGGAGGCAAATTCGTTGCGGATTTTTTTGTATTGTCCGAAGAGGAAACCGATTTCGCGGCCGCCTACGCCGATGTCGCCCGCAGGTACGTCGGTGTTCGGGCCGATGTGACGGTAGAGTTCGTTCATAAAGGCTTGGCAGAAACGCATCACTTCGGCGTCGGATTTGCCTTTGGGATCGAAGTCGGAGCCGCCTTTGCCGCCGCCCATAGGCAGGGTGGTCAAGGCGTTTTTGAACACTTGTTCAAAGGCGAGGAATTTCAATACGCCCAAATCGACGGTCGGGTGGAAGCGCAAGCCGCCTTTGTAAGGACCGATGGCGGAGCTCATTTGAATGCGGTAGCCGCGGTTGACTTGGACTTGTCCTTTGTCGTCCACCCAAGTGACGCGGAACATAATGACGCGCTCAGGTTCGACGATGCGTTCAAGCAGGTTTTGTTGGGTGTATTTCGGATTTTTTGCCAAAAACGGGCCCAAGCTCATGAATACTTCTTCAACCGCTTGGTGAAACGGCTCTTGATTGGGGTTACGTTGTTTGAGGTTGGCAAACAAGGCGTTCAAATCGGTCATTTTATGCTCCCTGTGGATTAGATTGGAAAGAATGATGAATTTGTGGAAAGCAATATAAACCTAATTTTTTTGCCTGCCAAGCGGTTTTGATGAAAATTGTTGACATTATTTTTTTGAGAATTTTATTATTTGATATATATAGCCAATAAAATACAAAAATATTTTTGAAAATTTCATAATTTTAAAATAAATTGATTATATATTCTAAGTAATTTAACTAGAAATTTGAAATGAAAGAGTGTAAAAAATTCAATCCGACACAAATTTTCATGTGAAAACGGTCAATATTGTCAACAATTTTACGAAAATTACCCTTGGGAAACAGGGTAAGAAAGAAAATAACACCTTAAAAAACGAATTTTGTTTCAGATAGAAAAACGTGTTTCAGGACAATCCATAACGGATAATGCCAAGGTCGTCTGAACCCCGTTTCCAGTTTTCAGACGACCTTGATTATGCTGTTAATCGACAAATTGCTATACAATACGCCCCAAATCATCTCCAACAACACACACTCTTAAAGGACACCAATGAAAGCCTACCTCGATTTAATGCGCCATGTTCTCGAAAACGGTACCGATAAATCCGACCGTACCGGTACAGGCACTCGTTCGGTGTTCGGCTATCAAATGCGCTTCGATTTGAGTCAAGGCTTTCCGCTGCTGACCACCAAAAAGCTGCACTTGCGCTCGATTATCCATGAGCTGCTTTGGTTTCTCAAAGGCGATACCAACATCAAATATTTGAAAGATAATAATGTTTCCATTTGGGACGAATGGGCGGACGAAAACGGCGACTTGGGGCCTGTGTACGGCTACCAATGGCGCAGTTGGCCTGCACCCGACGGCCGCCATATCGACCAAATTGCCAACGTCGTGGAGCAAATCAAGAAAAACCCTGATTCCCGCCGTCTGATTGTGTCGGCATGGAATCCCGCGCTGGTAGACGAAATGGCATTGCCGCCTTGCCATGCGCTGTTTCAGTTTTACGTTGCCAACGGCAAATTGTCCTGCCAGCTTTACCAACGCAGCGCGGACATTTTCCTCGGTGTACCGTTCAACATTGCCAGTTACGCGCTGTTGACCATGATGATTGCCCAAGTCTGCGGGTTGGAGGCGGGCGAATTTATCCATACTTTGGGCGATGCGCATCTGTACAGCAACCATTTCGAACAGGCAAAACTGCAATTGAGTCGCGACACCCGCACGCTGCCGGTGATGAAAATCAATCCGGAAGTCAAAGACTTGTTTGCATTTAAGTTTGAAGATTTCGAGTTGGAAGGTTACGACCCGCATCCGCACATCAAGGCCGCCGTAGCGGTGTAGGGTAGGGAATAGATAAAAGGTCGTCTGAAACTTTTTTCAGACGACCTTTTTGTTGGTTTGCTTCATACTTCGATTTTATTGGGCGTGAAGGTTTCCCATTTGTTGCAGGCAGGGCAGTGCCAGAAGAAGACTTGGGATTTGAAGTGGCAGTTGCGGCAGCGGTACATGACGCTGCGTTGGAGTTGGCGGCCGATGACGGAACGCATCATGTCGGCGTCGGCTTTCCACGCGGGATTCATGTCGCTGATTTTCAAACCGAGCAGGCGGTATACGCCGTTGAGGTCGGGTTTTTGACGTACGAGGTCGATGGCAAGTTGGGCGGCTTCGCTTTCGCCTTTGAGCAGCAGGGCTTTTTCGTAAATGACGTTGATGAGGTCTAAATCGGGGAAAGTCTGCATGTAGCCGATGAGCCGGTTCAGCCCTTCTTCCTGTTTGCCTTGGGCCGCGTAGGCTTCGTAGAGTTTTTCGCCGACCATGCTCAGGTAGGCATGGTTTTGCTGCTCGATGGCGCCGTATGCCTCGACAGCGGCAGGGAAATTGCCCTGTTTGGTTTCGATGTCGCCCAAAATCATGTTGGCGCGGGCGCATTTTTTGTTGGCATCCAAAGCTTTTTGGACGTTGTAACGGGCGGCGTCAAGATTGGATTTGAACAGCGCGGTTTGGGCAAGTTCGCAATAAAACTGTGCAATTTCAAATTGGTAGGTCTGCTCGTCGTGGCTGAGGAGTTGCGCGGTTTCGATGGCTTTTTCCCAGTCGCGGTCTTGCTGGTAGATGCTGAGCAGGTGCTGACGGGCTTCGCGCGCCATGTTGCCTTCCTGCAAGCCGATGAAGATTTGTTCGGCACGGTCAACCAAGCCTGCGCTTTGGTAGTTTTGCGCGAGTTCGAACAACACCCGCGCGCGTTTTTCGTTGACGGTATCGGGCGAGTCGAGCAGGGCTTGGTGCATATTGATGGCTTTGTCGTTTTCGCCGCGCTGACGGTAGAGTTTGCCCAAGGTCAGGTTGAGGTCGTAAGACTGAGGCTGCTGGTCGATGACTTCCGCCAGTTCGCGGGCGGCACGGCCGCTGTTGCGGTCAACCAATGCATCCAGACTTTTGTAAAAGCCGGCAGGCACGCTTTTCGCCTGTTTCAACACGGTTTTCATGTCAATGCGGGCGGCAAACCAGCCCATGGCGAAAAAGACGGGCAAAAGGGTAATGGGCAGGAGGATGACCCACAATTCGTTGTCCATGTGATTCCTTTTTTAAGGCTTGGGCGTTTGTACGGGTTGTTTGGCAGGGGCCGTCGTTTGCGGCGCAGGTTGCTGCGGTACGGGGGCGGTAAGGTCTTTTTCGCTCAAATGCGCGTGTTTTTTGACTTCGGCACGCAGGCGGTTGTTTTCGCTGCGCAGCGCCAAAAGTCTGCCGAACAGGGCAAACATACCGAACACGATGCCGATGACGAATGCGCCGAAGAGGACGACAATCAGCGGTAAATCGGCTTTCTGACCGGGCAGGTAGTGGAAGGCGACGCTGTCGGTATTGATGACGGCGAGCAGTAAAAACAATAATAAAATGATGACTTTGATAATGGTATAAATCAGTTTCATGGATGTCTCCGGCGGTATGCCTGTCGGAAAGTTTTGAAAAGGTCGTCTGAAAATTCAATAGGCGGTCGATAGGGATTCCGTTTCCGAATCCGTTTGCCGCAGATGCGGCTTAGTTTAAACGATTTGGATTGTTTCGGATAGGATGTGCGGCAGTTTTCAGACGACCTTAGGCTTCATTATATATATGTAGTACACGGTAGGCATGATTGCTGACAATTCGTATGCGTATCGGAATGGATGGTTTTCCGTATTTCTTTATCAGGCAAGGGCTTGGGCGAAAGCTGTTTGCGAAACAAGTATTCGGACTTGTCAAAACCATCCGTACAGGCGTATCTTTCAACTTTTAATATCTAAACAGAACCAAACAGAATAAGAAAGGCAATCACCATGAGCAGACCCGTACCCGCCGTGTTCGGCAGCGTCTTCCACGCCCAAATGCCCGTTATCGCCCACAAGGACGGCAAATGGCAGCCGACCGAATGGCAAACTTCCTCAGACCTCACCCTCGCGCCCGGCGCGCACGCCCTGCATTACGGCAGCGAATGCTTTGAAGGCTTGAAAGCCTTCCGTCAGGCAGACGGCAAAATCGTTTTGTTCCGCCCGACGGCAAACATCGCCCGTATGCAGCAAAGCGCGGATATTTTACACCTGCCGCGACCCGAAACCGAAGCCTATCTGAATGCACTGATCGAATTGGTCAAACGCGCCGCCGATGAAATTCCCGATGCGCCTGCCGCGCTGTATCTGCGCCCGACGCTCATCGGTACCGACCCGGTTATCGGCAAAGCCGGTTCGCCGTCCGAAACTGCGCTGCTCTATATCCTCGCGTCTCCGGTCGGCGACTATTTCAAAGCTGGTTCGCCCGTGAAAATTTTGGTTGAAACCGAACACATCCGCTGCGCACCGCACATGGGCCGCGTCAAATGCGGCGGCAACTACGCCTCCGCCATGCCTTGGGTACTGAAGGCAAAAGCTGAACATGGTGCAAATCAAGTCCTGTTCTGTCCGAACGGCGACGTACAGGAAACCGGCGCGTCCAACTTTATCCTGATTAAAGGCAACGAAATCATCACCAAGCCGTTGACCGACGAATTCCTCCACGGCGTTACCCGCGATTCTGTGCTGACCGTCGCCAAAGACTTGGGCTACACCGTCAGCGAACGCAATTTCACCGTGGACGAACTCAAAGCTGCAGTCGAAGAGGGCGCGGAAGCAATTCTGACCGGCACCGCCGCCGTCATCTCACCCGTAACCTCTTTTGTCATCGACGGCAAAGAAATCGAAGTGAAGAGCCAAGAACGCGGCTACGCTTTGCGTAAAGCCTTAACCGACATCCAATACGGTTTGGCGGAAGACAAACATGGCTGGTTGGTTGAAGTGTGCTGATTTGATTTCGTATTAATAGAACAGATCCAAAGGTCGTCTGAAAGAAAATTTCTTTTCAGACGACCTTTTTATTTTGTAAACAGATTTTGCCGTGCCATTTGTAAAAAAATATCCTGATGTTTGGTGCGTTGTTGTGAAAAACAGTCACTATTTGAACTAAAAAATAAAAAAATTTTTCTATTTTTCAAATGATTAAAAAATTTTAATATTTGCTAAGTTATGAAAATGTAATTATACCAATCCAATATGCTAGAATCATTTCATTACTCGTTTGGTATATTTAGTTGCTGAAAAATGTCGAAAAAAGGGACTTAAATCGACATCGCAGTGAACTAAATAGATACTCTAGAACTCTGATAGACTTAGGTTTTCGTTTTTTAATGTAAAGCAGTGTTTAATATATTAATGTGACATTACAAGATGACTGTTCCAAAGTGAGAACTTTGGAATGACTTTTACAAGATCATGAAAAGTCGTCTGAATGTTATAGGGATATTTAAGTGCGGTTTTATGTTTAAAAGGCGGAAGGATTAAAAAAAGAGCGTCAGGTTTTGAGGTTTTAGAATGAGTAATAATCGTTACAGCTATTTAAATGACGATGGAAATGATTTCAAATCATTCAAACGACATATAAAAATTGCTGAAAAAGGGTAGGAAAGCATTGCTTTCGTTGCTTCAGACGCAAGTCTGCGGCTTTTAAACTAGGGAAAATATATTATGTCAACTAAAACCACGTACTCTTTCTTCAATCTCGGACAAACAAGAGTTCACACTAAAAGTCAAACTTCTCAATCTAATCATGCAGTTGCCGCAAGCCAAGATCATGCCGGCCATGCTCCTTCTGCATTGAACAAATTGATTTACGACCATTCTTTTGGCGGTCTGAATCTGGCAGCAGCCCTCCCTAAACAATTGAGGGGACAGGATAAAATTTTTGGTCTGCAACATACGCCCTCTGCCGATACTGCCGCAGTCAATACTTCAAAAAATACCAAACCGGCGCCGGTTGCCGATCGCAGTAAATTAACCAGCAAAGAAATGGCCATCATGTCTCAGGTTCTCCGTGCTGATGTTGTTGCACGCAAACAGGCAGAAGCTCAAGCAGCCAAAGAGCAGGTCATGGCAAAATACCAAGCTGCTAGACAGGCCGCTGTTGCCGCCGCCGCTGCAAGACATGCAGAAGCTATGGAAAAGGCAAAAGCCGCTGCTGCAGTACGTCAAGCCGAAGCCTTGGAAAAAGCCAAAGCAACATCGGCAGCAAGACAGGCTGAAGCGTTAGAAAAATCAAAAGCCGCACATGCAGCCAAACAAGCGGAAATTGCCGCTAAAACCAAAGCAATCCTGGCTGAAAAACAGGCTGCCGAGAAAGCGCAACATACTGAAAATGATGTTGCACACCATCATCAAACCAACGGTAAAGCGGCGCATTCAGCACCAGCGGTAACGGTTGCCCACAAACATGAAGACAATCAGGCTGGTGACAACAAAGAAACGGTTCGACACAATACTTCAAAATCCAATGAAGCCCATACTGCCAGGCAGGCTGAACATCAAGCCAATCATCAAGATGAAGTAAAAGAAGGGGAGGTTTCCAACTACACCGTTCATCAATCGAAAGAATTTGGCAGATACATCGACGTCAATGATTTTGGCGCAGATCCGACCGGGAAAAAAGACAGCTTGGCAGCCATCAAAGCGGCATTGACTGCGGCACACAAAGAAAAAGCCATGCTGTTCATGGACGGTACTTACTATATTTCCGATCAAATTGTCATCAATGGCAATAATTCAGGGGTCAAAGGTATTTTTGGTTCGGGCATGGGCAAAACGCTGATCACCTTTGATAAAGCGCAGGTCGGTGTGTTCAACCCCAATACCAATCACGATGATATTCGCGCATTTGCCGGTATTTTGGTGGATGGACAAAGCCATAAAACGATTGCGAATCTTTCTGTTAAATATACCAATCCGGACTTTTACCGGAAGGGCTTGAGCTACTTCGGAAAAGTTAGCGGTATTTTGGTCAACGATGCCGACCATACTTTAATCAGCAAAGTCGAGGTATCTGGAGTCAACCGTGCCGGTGTGATGTTTACATCGACTGATGCATTGGTTCGGGAAGCAGGTAAGAGCCAAACTTACAAAGCACGCGTTCAAAGCGGTGAGATCAACGAACAATATGACCATCTGCCTTTGGGTGAGAACAACCGTATTGTCGACTCCTATCTGCACCACAACCGTGTTGCCGGCGCGATGGTCGGATATCAAAAGAACTTTGTCGGCGAAGGCAATAGATTGGAGTGGAACGGTCACGAGGCTGATGGCGGTACGGGTTATGGCATGACTGCCATGGCAGGCAGCTACAACTACGGCATTACTTTCCGCAACAATACGACCGACCATAACTACCGTAAAGGTTTGGATGTGCATGATGGTACCGGTATCGTTATCGAAAACAACGTCTTAAACGGCGACCGTCTATATGGTATCGCTGCCTACAACCGCCAATTTTCCATGGATAACGTGAAAATTAAAGACAACGTTATTACGCAAGACCCGAATTTCCGTCTTTATATGGATGATGATTTAGGTAGGTATTACCACATGTATTCCGGCATCCAAGTGCAAACCAATACCCAATTGCGCGATTTGCATACGGCGGATAAAGGTTATTACGACATCAGCGGCAATACCATTAAAAATTTGGCAGTGTACCAAAACCACATCCAAACTTATGGCATCGAATTCCGTAACCATGAAAACAAAATGGATTACACGCTGAATATTACCGACAACAAAATCGACGGTGAGTCCACCAAATACCTGATGGCAGTGATTAACAACACATATGATCATGTCAGCAAACACGACGGTATCGGTACGGGCACCATCAATATCAGCGACAATACTGCCAATATCGGAAAAATTGCACCGGGAGCCGTGCCGTTCTATTTTGAAGAACACCGCTCGGATGTCCCCCTGCATGGTTCGATAACGTTAAACAACAACAATATTACCGTTCGCGAAGAGTCGGCCGGTTATCGTGAATTCGCCTATATGCGTACCAATGCCAAAGAGTACAACGTGACCAACAATACGTTGTCCCTCCACGGCAAACTGAACGATGCCATTGTGGATGTCAACAGTACCGGTGACGGCGTAGGAAAAGCCACGTTGAATGTTGCCAACAATACCCTGCATACCGACATCAAAGGCAAACTGTATGCGACTTGGTTGAAGCATGAGGCAGATGTCGATACCTTTGCCGGCAGCAATACCCATAATGGCGACCAATTGAAAGATGTGAATACAACCGGTAAGGACATCGCGCTTTCTGATGTATTGGGTCATGTGCATAACAAAGTTGAAGCAATCCACGATACTGTTTATGCCAACCACCCGAAATATCCGACCATGATTGATGATCAGACTTACCATAACGGCATTTTGTAATGGTATTTAAAAGGTCGTCTGAAACGGTAAATTGCCGTTTCAGACGACCTTTCAGCGTTTTTAGAAACCGAACAATACAATGATGTTGTCACATTAAATTATTTGTGTTAAAAGTCATTTACATTCCCATTGGATTGTTTTTTTAAGGAACAGTAAATGAAAAAGACGTTTTGTCTAGTATTGGCGGCGGCATTTGGTTTGAGCGCATGCAGCAGCCTTGAAAACAAATCTGCCCATGAAATGATGGCAATTTCCCTTGATCGCGTCTATACGGATGATTACAGCTATAACATTGATAGCGAAGTGAAGTTTCATACTTCTACTGCCGAAGCAGGGGTAGCGCCGGAAAGCGAGAAAAAAGCTCGTTTGGAAGAAACAAAGAAGGATCAAGCCGAACTTGACAAACAAGTCAAAGAATTGAACGAAGACGGAATCGAGCTTTCGGAAGAAGATCAGACCAAGCTGAAAGAAGCCTTGCTGGACACCGACAATGATAAATGGTTCCCTGAAATGATCGATAAATGGCAAGAATATCCGGTTGTCGGACGTTATTTGGAAGGCGTGCGTTTGAAATCGCATATAGCCATTGACCTGCCTGCCAAAAAAGCCGAATGGATTCCCGCTATTTCCATTAACCATCGCAATGAGCAATTGAATATCCAATCTCCCATGCTGATTGATGGTGAAAATCTCAGTCTGACTATTGACCAGCCATTGCTCAGTTCGATGATTATGAGCATCTTTACGAGCGAAGAGATCCGTAAGCGTTTGGCTGAAGAGCAACCAATAAGTATCCAGCTCAAAGATGAAGAGATGGTAAAAGGCATTCCTTTGCGTCATGCAGCAAAGGCGGCATTCAAAGCCTATATTGAAGCCAGCAAAGCTGCTCCTGCTGAAGCATACCGTCTTGAAAATATGGATGAATTCGGTAAGCAAAACAAAGCAAAATACCGCATCCATTACACCCATAAAGACGAATATGACCCGCTCTTTATCAACGCTTTCGCTAAAGAATTCAAAAAAGAATTTGATGCTCTGAAGAAAAAACCGGAGGAAAGCTCTACGGCTGAAGGCTACGAGAAAGTTGAAAAATTCTTTGGCGAGTTTATAGACAGTACAAAAGAGAAAGGCCTCTCAATGCACTCCGGCTTTGAAAAGATGGTCGGTATGCCTCTCTATTATGACTACTATCTGAATGGAAAAGGCAGATTGTTGGCAACGCGTATTTACACGCAGGTCAACAGCAAAAGCAACACTCAGGCGTTGAACATCGTTATGGAAAGTATTTACCACAATTACGGCAAACCCGTATTCAAGTTTAAGCCTGCAAGCGAAAAAGTCATCGACATAAAAGAGTTGACAGTACCTATCATATCTAGATTATTGTTGCCATCGGGTTATGACCCAGAGGCAGAAACTGATTCCGAAGAAAATACTGAAGAACATTCAGCAACTGAAGAATAATCATCTGCCGACAGGCCGCCGAGATTCTCGAGCGGCCTGCTTATTGCAAATTTGACAGTGTTTACCTACGATGCGCCCTTGGTGTATTTCGTCTGAGTTTTTCAGACGACCTTTTTAAGGAAAACTATGTTTGGAAACTTTGATTTCAGTTATGTGCTGCTTGCTATCCCACCGGTGATGCTTTCTTTGGTCATGCGTGAGATTGCACGCGGTTATGTTGCATATCGCTGTGGCGACCCCACCGCATTACAATTCGGACGGTTGACATTAAATCCGATGGCGCATATCGATTTGATAGGAACAATCATCGTACCTGCGTTGAGCCTGGCGTTAACACCGTTTGTTTACGGCTGGGTACGCCCCATACCGATTAATGCCCGCAATTTTAAGAATGTGCGCAGCGCGCGGAGATGGATTGCCGTTGCCGGTCCGGTAACCAATCTGATTCTGGTGTATTTCTGGGCGATGCTCTCGTTTTTAGGTGGCGCTGTCCCTGAGGCGTATGTTGACCCATTAACGATCATGACCCAGTTTGGTATGACAATCAATATAGTTTTGATCGTCATTAACCTGCTTCCGATTTTGCCGCTCGATGGTGGCGTCATTCTTGACTCTTTCCTCAATGCAAAATGGTCTATGAAGTTTCGTCAAATCGAACCTTATGGAACATGGATTGTTTTGGCTTTGCTTCTTACGGGCGCGTTGTCGGGTTTGATTGACTTATTTTCTCTGATGATAGGGAGTTCAGTCTCTATCTTTACCGCATTGATTTTGGCAGGTATAGCCGACTTAGTAAAATAGCAAGGTAAATGGAAAACAAAGGTCGTCTGAACTTTTTCAGACGACCTTTTTTCCTATCCGTCAAAGTAAATCCCATTGGAAACCCTGCTTAAAAATTGTACAATGGCAGCCCTTTCCATACGGCGGTTTGACCATGCGCATCGGCGGCTACATTATCGACAATCCCATTGCACTCGCCCCGATGGCGGGCATTACGGACAAACCGTTCCGCCGACTTTGCCGAGATTTTGGCGCGGGTTGGGCGGTGTGCGAAATGCTGACCAGCAACCCGACGCTTAGAAATACCAAAAAGACCCTGCGCCGCAGCGATTTTGCCGATGAAGGCGGCATCGTTGCCGTCCAGATTGCCGGCAGCGATCCGCAGCAGATGGTGGATGCCGCGCGTTACAACGTCAGCCTCGGGGCGCAGGTTATCGACATCAACATGGGCTGTCCCGCCAAAAAAGTCTGCAACGTTCAAGCCGGCAGCGCGCTGATGCAAAACGAGCCGCTGGTTGCCGCCATTCTCGAAGCCGTCGTCCGCGCGGTGGACGTTCCCGTTACCCTCAAAACCCGTTTGGGCTGGCATGACGATCATAAAAACCTGCCTGCCATCGCCCGCATTGCCGAAGATTGCGGCATTGCCGCCCTTGCCGTCCACGGACGTACGCGCACGCAAATGTATAAAGGCGAAGCGGCTTATGATCTGATTGCCGAAACCAAAGGTCGTCTGAACATCCCCGTCTGGGTCAACGGCGACATCACTTCGCCGCAAAAAGCCGCTGCCGTCCTCAAACAAACCGCCGCAGACGGCATCATGATAGGGCGCGGCGCACAAGGCAAGCCGTGGCTCTTCCGCGATTTGAAACATTATGCCGAACACGGCGTTTTGCCGCCTGCCTTGAGCTTGGCAGAATGCAACGACACCATTTTGAACCACATCCGCGCCATGCACGCGTTTTATGGCGAAGTCGCCGGCGTGCGCATCGCCCGCAAACACATAGGCTGGTACATCGACGAAATGCCCGACGGCGAGCAGACACGCCGGGACATCAACCGCTTGGACAGCGCAGCGGCACAATACGATACCCTTGCCGCCTATCTTGAGGCGCTTTCGGAGAAAACCGACCGCTGGGTGTGTGATTATCGTGAAGGTTAGGGCGTTTCAGACGACCTTTTATCTTGGGAGAAGTAAATATGAAATTAACGCCGCGTTTACAAAGCTTAGGTATTGCTGCGCTGTTGATGACAGGATACGGGTTTTATGCTTATGACTATAATTTGATAGCCTGTAAATTAATGGATCGCAATTGGAATGACGACAAGGGCAGGTGCATGAATCCCGATTGTCGTCAACATGATGCGTGTATGTTGAGTGCGTTTAAGAGTAGAGCGACATGCGAAACCATCCGCCCCGGTGACAGTTTGGACAAGGCTTGGTATGTACTGGGCGAACCTTGGTATGAGAAAAACGGGCGTTTCTTTTGGGATGATAAATATGGAGATCATGTAGCAGAAATCGAACCGGAAGGAGAAAAGGTTGGCAAGATTACCTGCTTGGGGGAGTAGGTTGCGTGGACTGTAATCCGGCATGGTGAAGGCTTGATGGTTAATCTTCATTCTTAAAGGCTGATGTGCCTTTCTACAGCCAACCTCCTTTAATACAAAAGGCTTCAGTATGACTTTTTGGCGTGGCTTTTGGATTATCACCGGCGTACATTTTTTGGCGTGCATGTCGCCCGGCCCTGATTTTGTACTCGTTTCGCAGCAGGCGTTGAGCCGGGGGCGGGCTGCCGGAATGTTGACCGCGCTGGGCATTGCGTTGGGTTTCGGTATCCACATTATTTATTCCGTACTCGGTTTGGTCACGCTGGTGGCTCAGTCCGCCCCGCTTCTGACCGCGGTCAAAATCGTCGGCGGCCTGTATCTGCTGTATATCGGCTATAAAGGTTTGTGCGCGAAAGCTGCGGGCGGGACGGTCGAAATCCGTAAGGACCATATGGCGGACGAACCGACACGGAAAACGATATGGCGCGGGGTGTTGTGCAATGTGCTGAACCCGAAGGCGGTCGTGTATATGCTGTCGCTGTTTACCGTCGTATTGTCGCCGGATACGCCGATGTGGCAGATGGGGGTTTACGGCGTGTGGATGGTGCTGATGCTGTTCGTTTGGTTCAGCCTTGTCGCGCTGATGTTGTCCGCCCCTGCCGTGAGCAAACGTTTTCAGCGTTTCGGTCATTGGATAGACCGATTTTGCGGCGGGGCGTTGGCTTTGCTGGGGATTAAGGTTATCAGCGGGTAGCTTGGGTTGTCGGGCCAACAGAATGATTCTTATCCGGGAATGGCGGCAATATTAGGTCGTCTGAAAACACAATTTCATCGAAATAAAAAACAATCTATTTAATTCAAACTCAACAAACGTCGTCTGAACCCCGTTTCAGACGACCTGTCATCTTTAAAAACAACGAAGGAGGATATGTTATGAAACAACCCATCCCCGATATTGCGCAATGTGTTGAACAGAATTTGCAACAGTATTTCAAAGACTTGAACGGTACGGAGCCTTGCGGTGTGTACGACATGGTGTTGCACCAAGTGGAAAAGCCGATGCTTGCGTGTGTGATGGAACAATGCGGCGGCAATCAGTCCAAAGCGGCGGTGATTTTGGGGTTGAACCGCAATACGCTGCGTAAGAAACTGTTGCAGCACGGTTTGCTGTAAATATCGGTCTTGTTGCAAAGGGAGAAAACTGATGAAGCAGGAACTTCGCCATGACGGCGGTACGCGGGGGAAAACGTTGAACGTCCATTTCATCCTGCACGAGGATTTTGAAGTGCCGGGCGCGTATTGGGATTGGGCGCGGTCGCGCGGGTATCGTACGGCGTTGACTAAGGTTTATGAATCGGAGGCGTTGCCCGAAAACGCGGACGGTATCGATTTCCTGATTGTCATGGGCGGACCGCAGTCGCCCGATGAAGACAGGCAGGCTTTTCCGTATTACGACCCTGAAGCCGAGCTGCGCCTGATACGTCAGGCGGTGGCGGCGGATAAGTACATTGTCGGCGTGTGCTTGGGCGCGCAGCTTTTGTCCGTCGCCTACGGCGCACGGCACGAGCGCAGCCCGCACCGCGAAATCGGCGTGTATTCGGTCGAGTTGACGCAGGAAGGTTTGAACGACCCGCATACCGCCTTGTTGGGCGCGTCTTTCCTTGCGGGGCATTGGCACGGGGATATGCCCGGACTGACGGATGGGGCGGCAGTATTGGCGGCGAGCAAAGGCTGTCCGCGCCAGATTGTCCGCTTCTCACCCAAGCATTATGCGTTTCA
Organism: Neisseria sp. HMSC074B07; assembly: GCF_001810355.1. NCBI lineage: Bacteria > Pseudomonadati > Pseudomonadota > Betaproteobacteria > Neisseriales > Neisseriaceae > Neisseria > Neisseria sp. HMSC074B07. Next base: position 32,194 of record NZ_KV800969.1, read on the forward strand.
GGCGCATTTGGAATTTGACCGCGCCGCCGTCGGTCTCTTGATTGCCGCCGACGGGCGCGAAAACTTGGCTGTGCAAAGCAGGACGCAGGCTTATGTGCAGCATCCTGATGAAATCGAGCGTTTCAATTTTACGCAGATGAACGCGAAACTCTTTGCCTTTTTGGATTCGTTGACCGAATCGGGGCAGGGTGGGGCGTGATGTCCTGCCTTTCATCAGTGCATCCTTTTATCCGACGACTTGAGCCATGATTTACCAAATACTCTCCTTATTGATTTGGGGCAGCTCGTTTATCGCCGCCAAATATACTTACGAGATGCTTGATGCCGCGTTGATGGTCGAGGCGCGGCTGTTGATTGCCGCATTGATGGTGCTGCCTTCCTGTTACCGCCATTTCGGCAAGATTCCGCGCCGCGAGTGGAAGCCTTTGTTGTGTATCGCCTTTATCAACTACGTCGTGGTGTTGCTGCTTCAGTTTATCGGCTTGAAATACACGTCCGCCGCCAGCGCGATTACCATGGTCGGGCTGGAACCCTTGTTAGTAGTGTTTGTCGGTCATTTCGTTTTTAACGATAAAGCCAAGATTTACCACTGGATTTGCGGGGCAGCGGCGTTTGCCGGCATCGGGATGATGGTGCTGGGCGGTGCGGAAGAGGGCGGCGCGGTCGATTGGTTCGGCTGTTTGCTGATTCTGCTTGCGGGATTCGGTTTCGCCGGCGTGATACGGCCGAGCCAGCAGATGATTGCCCGCATCGGTGCGCCCGCATTTACTTCTGCTTCCATGGCGGCGGCGGCGGTGTTGTGCCTGCCGTTTTCACTGGTGTTGGCTGAAAGTTATGAAGTCCGCTGGTCGTGGGGCGGCGTGCTGTCGGTTTTGTATTTGGGGGTGGGATGCAGTTGGCTTGCCTATCTCTTATGGAACAAGGGCATGAACAAAGTTCCTGCCAATGTCTCCGGCCTCTTGATTTCGCTCGAACCTGTCGTCGGCGTCATCATGGCGGTATGGATTCTGGGCGAACATTTGTCCGCCGTGTCCGCTTTGGGCGTGTTCATCGTCATCGCCGCGACGTTTGTCGCAGGATGGCTGTCGAACAGAGGAAAGAATGCGTAAGGGGTCGTCTGAAAACGTGTGAATCGGGTTTTCAGACGACCTGAGAAGGTACGCGAGTATCTTGTTTTAATGTGGTTTTAAAAATATCAGGAGATTTTCGATGAAATATATGATTGCCCTGCTGCTTGCCGCCTGCCCCGTTTTGGCATCGGCTGCGCCCAATAACGACAAAGCTGCCGTCCAAGCAGTGATTGCCCGGTATTACAACCATCCGCTTGCCGCTGAAAACTGCCAGCTTGCCAAGTTGCCGAAAGACAGTAATGAGATGTCCGACGTAATGTATTGTATGAAACCTGTTGCCGACCATGCCGTTACCCGCAACGGTACGCCTACGCGCTATGTGTTGTACACGGGTTTTGCCTACGATATGAAGCTCAAAGTCAAACGGGACGCGCATGCTTCTTCGGGTCTGGCGGAATTGTTTGTTTTGGAAAAAACAGACGGAAAGTGGGCAATCAAACAACATGGAAGCGATGAAATCGGCGCATGGGGGGATGTGCCGGAGAATAAGGATTGGCGGTTTGTCCAGATGGGTGAGCAAAACTGGGGCTACACTGTCGAATCAGGCTATACAGGTCAGGGCGAAACGATGACCGGAGAAAATTTCCTGTTTACCGATAACAGCAACCGTGTCCGTAAAAGCTTCATTATCAACGGTAGAGATAATGGCGCACATTATGGCAATTGTGATGAATACAAAGGGCGGGAAAAACGTAATTGTGAAAACAGCTATGCCAGCATCGATGCGAAAATTGCTTTTGACAAAAACCGTCCTTCAGTCTCAGGCGTTTGGGCATTAAGCGCAACGGTGCAGGGGGTGGATGGTAAAAAACGTTATAAAAATCAGAAATATGCGATTCCTTACAACGGCAAGACACACGTTGCGCCGAAAAGCTATCCGCTCAATATTAAACATTGAGGCCGTTTGATTTTTTAACGAACCGCCGAACCCTGTCTCAAAAACAAAATCCCCATGAAACATACGCACAAACTTTGGATAGCCCTCATCCTCACCGGCATCGTCGGCGGCATGGTCGGCATTGCTTTGACGGAGCTTATGCACTTTATCCAGCACACGGCTTACGGTTACGGCACGGGCGGCGGGCATGTTTCCTTTCGGGAAGGCGTGGTTCAAACGTCGTCTGAACGCCGCATCCTCGTATTGATTTTGTGCGGCGTCGCGGTAGGGTTCGGCTGGTGGTCGCTCAAACGTTTCGGCAGGCCGCAAATCGAAATCAAGGCAGCCTTGAAGCAGCCCTTGCAGGGGCTGCCGTTTTTGACCACCGTTTCCCATGCGCTGCTGCAAATCATCACCGTCGGACTCGGTTCCCCGCTCGGACGCGAAGTCGCCCCGCGTGAAATGACCGCCGCGTTTGCATCCGTCGGCGGCAGGCGTTTGGGTTTGGACGAAGACGAAATGCGCCTGCTGCTCGCCTGCGCGTCGGGTGCAGGTTTGGCGGCGGTCTATAACGTCCCGCTCGCCTCCACGCTCTTCATCCTCGAAGCCATGTTGGGCATTTGGACGCAGCAGGCAGTGGCCGCCGCATTGCTGACTTCCGTCACCGCCACCGCCGTCGCCCGCATCGGCTTGGGCGACGTGCAGCAATACCATCCCGCCCATCTCGATGTGAACATCCCGCTGCTGTGGTTTGCCGCCGCCATCGGTCCCGTTTTGGGCGCAACGGCGGTATGGTTTCAGCGCAGTGCCAAAAAATTTCCCTTCTTAAAGCGCAACGACCCGAAAATCATTCCTTTGGCGATTGCCTTATTCGCCCTTATCGGCATCGTTTCCGTTTGGTTTCCCGAAATACTGGGCAACGGCAAGGCGGGCAACCAGCTTACGTTTGGCGGCATGACCGACTGGCGGTACAGCTTGGAAATGACCGCCGTCAAATGGTTCGTCGTCCTGCTCGCACTCGCCGCAGGCGCATACGGCGGGCTGATTACCCCGTCCATGATGCTCGGCAGCACCATCGCCTTCGCCGCCGCAGCCGCGTGGAACACCTTCTTCCCCGCCATGTCGTCTGAAAGTGCCGCCGTTATCGGCGCGGCGGCTTTTCTCGGCGTTTCCCTCAAAATGCCCCTGACCGCCATAGTCTTCATCCTCGAACTCACCTACGCCCCCGCCGCCCTGCTGATGCCTTTGTGCATCACGATGGCGGGCGCAGTGGCAACGGCAAGGAAAATGGGGTTTGAATAAGCAGGGTGGGGAAAAGGGTCGTCTGAAAACCGTCGGCGCGGGTTTTGTCCGAGCTGTCAGCCGCAGGACGGGCATATCTGAATCGTTAGCCTTATGCAGGCAATAATGACGGAAGGGAATGGCAGAAAGGTCGTCTGAAAATCAATTCAGACGACCTTTTTTCTAGAAAAATTGTCAACAATATTTCCAGAAAACTGCTGCCAAAAACCCGAAACTAGGGGATAATACCGCCCTGAAAATTCATCCCATAATGTTTTGCCAAGATTGAAGACGTATTCTGTCAAACTGACCGCCAGTGTCTTCAAACTTGCATAAGGCAGTTGGAAAACTAAGAAAGTAGCTTATTCACTCCCGATTTTATAGAAAGAAACTGTTATGCAAAAAAAACACCTGATTTTTCTTCTTGCTGCCTTTGCTGCTGCGCCTGTGTTGGCAAAACCTGTTGTTGTTCAAGAAGTGCAACTGCTCGGTAAATGGCAGTGCGTTGATTATAATGGAACCCTGAGGACGTTTACTTTTGACAGTGAGCAAAAAGTAAGTGCGATTGTGGATGCGAATTTTCCTTCACCTGATGATGAAACCCTAGCTTATCGGGTGTTTGCAGACGGTACTTGGACGGTGAACGGAGGAAAAATTGGTTTGAACATTAAAACCACCGATGTTCAAAGACAACATAGCACAGCTAAAATTCGCACCATTCCGTGGCGTGAAGTGGATAAGGAAATGTTTGCCCAGATGAGAAACGGCATTGGTAAATCAGATAAATTGCAAATGCAGGTTAAAAAAATCGGGAATGACAGCCTAAGCGTCCGTATGCAGGGTGATAGACAAGATATTGCTTGCCGCAAGGTATAAATTTATTGAATTGCCCAAGAGAACGCCATCGGAGCTAAACATCTCATCAAATTTTGTTTCATTTTTGCGCTAGCAGCGTGTATCGATTAAACCTTCAAAAAAAGGAATCCCCATGCCTTCCATCAAACGCGCCCTGATCAGCCTGTCCGACAAGACAGGCGCAGTCGAATTTGCCCAAACCCTGCACAAACTCGGTGTCGAAATCCTCTCTACCGGCGGCACGGCGAAGCTGCTTGCCGATGCGGGCGTTCCTGTGATTGAAGTCGCCGACTACACCGGTTTCCCCGAAATGCTCGACGGCCGCGTGAAAACGCTGCATCCGAAAATCCACGGCGGTATTTTGGGGCGGCGCGATTTGGGCGAACACGTCGCCAAGATGGAAGAGCACGGCATCGGCAACATCGACCTCGTGTGCGTCAACCTTTACCCCTTCGCCGCCACCATCGCCAAGCCAAACTGTACGCTGGAAGATGCGATTGAAAACATCGACATCGGCGGCCCGACCATGGTGCGCTCCGCCGCGAAAAACTGGAAACACGTTGCCATCGTTACCGACACCGCCGACTTCCCCGCCATTGCCGCCGAAATGGAAGCCAACGGCGGCGCGTTGAGCGACAAAACCCGCTTCAACCTGTCGCGCAAAGCGTTCAGCCACACCGCCCAATACGACGGCATGATTTCTAACTACTTAACCTCGCTTTCAGACGACGTCTTGAGCGGCACGCCCCAAATCGGCGAATTTCCCAGCCAGTTCAACCAAAGCTGGATTAAAGTGCAAGACATGCGCTATGGCGAAAACCCACACCAACGCGCCGCGTTCTATCGCGATATTTATCCCGCCGCAGGCAGCCTCGCCGCCTACAAACAACTGCAAGGTAAGGAATTGTCGTACAACAACATCGCCGATGCCGATGCTGCCTGGGAAGCCGTCAAATCCTTCGATGCGCCCGCCTGCGTGATTGTGAAACACGCCAATCCGTGCGGCGTCGCCGTTGCAGCCGATACATTGACCGCCTACAAACTCGCCTACGCCACTGACACCACCAGCGCGTTCGGCGGCATCATCGCCTTCAACCGCGAAGTGGACGGCGAAACCGTGAAACAGATTACCGACAACCAATTTATGGAAGTCTTGATGGCGCCGAAATTTACCGCCGAAGCCCTCGAAATCGCCGCCGCCAAGAAAAACGTGCGCGTATTGGAAGTGCCTCTAGAAGCAGGTGCGAACCGCTTCGAACTCAAACGCGTCGGCGGCGGGCTGCTGGTACAAACGCCCGACATCCACCGCATCAGCCGCGCCGATTTGAAAGTTGTCTCCAAACGCCAACCGACCGAGCAGGAATGGAACGATTTGCTGTTCGTCTGGAACGTCGCCAAATATGTCAAATCCAACGCCATCGTGTTCGGCAAAGGCGGTCAAACCTACGGCATCGGCGCAGGCCAAATGAGCCGCGTGGACAGCACCCGCATCGCCGCCCGCAAAGCGCAGGACGCAGGCCTAGACTTAAACGGCGCGTGTGCTGCTTCGGACGCATTCTTCCCCTTCCGCGACGGCGTGGACGTGATTGCCGAACAAGGCATCAAAGCCATCATCCACCCCGCAGGTTCGATGCGCGATCAGGAAGTCTTCGATGCGGCGGATGAACACGGCATTGCCATGGTGGTAACGGGCGTTCGCCATTTTAGGCATTGATTCAAGTTTGATTGAAGCAAAGGTCGTCTGAAAACTATTTTCAGACGACCTTTCGTGCAATTGCCATGACTCCTTAACCGCTTGGTAGTAAACGAAATCGAATCGGAACCCTTGCCCATTCAAGCCCGAACCCGCTACTCTTCCGCTTCCCATGACGGCCATGCCTGATGCAGCAATGCGTAGGCAATCAGGCTGCCCGGTTATCCGCATATTTCAGAAATCAAACAAACTGCCCCCTTCCTCACAGGAAATCAAGGAGAGCCACCATGCCCAACCGTACTGATCGCCTGCTCAAACTCTTGCAGCTTTTGCGCACCAGCCGCCATCCGAAAAGCGCGCGGCTGCTGGCGCAGGAGCTGTGCATCAGCGTGCGCTCGGTATACCGCGACATCGACACGCTGCGCCATCAGGGCGCGGTGATAAACGGGGAAGCGGGCGTGGGCTTTGTGTTGCAGCAGGATTGCAACCTGCCGCCGCTGATGTTCAGCGAAAACGAGCTCGAAGCACTGATGCTAGGCATGCGCTGGGCGGCGGCTCATGCTGATGGCGAAATGGCGGAGGCGGCACGCTCGGTGTTGGGTAAAGTGCACGCAGTGCTGCCCGCGCGCTTGGCGGAGCAGGCAGAAGCCCATGCGGTGTATCCGATTAACTGCGCGACGACGTTCGGACACGACGAAGAACACGTTCTGGCGCAGGTGCGGCAGGCTTTGCGGCAGGAGCAGACACTCAGTTTCAGCTACACCGATGTGCAAGGGCAGGCCAGCCGACGCACGGTGTGGCCGGTGGCGTTGGGCTATTGGGACAACGTGCGGCTTCTGGCGGCTTGGTGCACCTTGCGGCAGGCATTCCGCCATTTTCGTTGCCACCGCATCGCGCAAATTCAAACCGGCGCAGCCTATCCCATGCCGCACCGCCTGCTGCTGCAACGCTGGCGGCAGCATGAAGGGCTGGATTTGAGCGCGTTTGATTTGAGCCGCTAGTGCGATGCGGTTTGACCAAGACCATGCTGCTGACAGAAACTGACACAGCCATGAGGTATCCTGACTGGGTTTTAGACAGCCTGCAAACACCTCACCCACAATTGGACAAGGAAACATCATGAGCAAAATCACCCTCTATACTGCAAATCCTTCACGCGGCACCAATGTACGCTGGATGCTGACCGAATGCGGCGCGGATTACGACAACGTAGTGCTGGATTACCCGCAGCTCAAAGAGGCGGACTATCTAGCCATCAACCCGATGGGCAAAGTACCTGCTATCAAACATGCTGGGCAAGTGATTACCGAATTGCCCGCCATTCTCACCTATCTGGCCGAGCTTTTCCCCGAAAAACGGCTGATCCCGGCTGCGGGTACTCCGGAGCGCGGGCAATACTACCGCTGGCTGTCGTTTGGTTCTCAGCTCGAATACGCTATTCTCGACCGCTGGCGTCAGGTGCCGCAGAGCGAGGAATGGCGCCGTTCCCTCGGCTACGGCGATTTCGATACCGCGCTGCATACCCTGCAAACCCTGCTGTCCGACGGCCGCGAATACGCCGTGGGACAATATTTTAGCGCACTCGATATATACTTGACCGCTCTCTTGAGCTGGGGCATGTTCCGCGCCCAAGTGCTGCCGAACGCTGAACCGTTTGCCGGCTATATGCAGCGGCATTTGCAACGGGAAGCGGCGAAGGCGACGTTGAAATAAGGTGCTGCGCAAAAAAAAGGCTACCTGAATCTTCAGGTAGCCTTTTTTTGTAGAAATTCCTAGGGACTGTGTTGCACGTTTTATTTGTTTGGGGCTGTGGCGGTTGGTATGGCAAGGTTTTTGTACCGTTTATTTTTACCATTGGGGAGAAAAATCAGCTTGCGATAGGGATATTGCCAACAATTTTTCGCTTTCTAGAGGCATATTTTTCTTTTAAACAACAGTTTTATTCATGGTGTCCCATATTTTGAAAATACAGGGGAATCATGGAATTAATAAAAAATTAATGAATAAAAATAATCGCTTAAAAATGATAATTGATTAGAGTGTTAACCTTAAATACAACAAAAATTATATTTACTGCGAGTATTGTTACAAATCTTAAAATATTTACTAGCTATACAACGATTATCCTGATATTATACCGTTCATCATAAATACACCGATTATCGTTAAATTAAACCATTTGTCTGGTCAGTGATTGAACGGAGCAATCCTGATTCTGTTTGCAGAATTAAATATAGAGAGCCATATCCTATGACTACCGTTGCAATCGACATCCAACCGCAACTTCGCTTTACCTGTATGGCTGCTAATGCAACCCATTTTTTGTTGCGTCCGGAAAATATGGTTAATGAACTTAACCGCCAGGCAGCGTTGGCAGATAAAAGGGTTTTAATTGAGAATGTGAGCATTGATCCGGAGAGCATTTGTGCGACCGTCGTCAATCGCAACGGTGTCATGTTTGGTCGACCGTCCGGTTTTTTCAGCCAATGCGCCGGAGGTTGTCGCGGAACGCATTTGCTCCAAGGCTTGCCCTCTCCGGCAGATTACGATCATGCGCTCGAATTAAGCGGTAAACATGTTCACGGTGCTTGTTTTCATGAAGCCAATGAGGCAAACAGCACAGGCCTGTTGGAATGGCTGCACGAACAAAAAGCCGATACTGTCATTATTGGCGGATTGGCCATCGAAGAAACTGTCGCCAATACGGCCAAGCAATTGTCTTGGTACAGCGATAATCTTCATATTATTGTCAATCTCGGTGCCTGCCACGGCTATGCGCCTGAAAGCACCATCGAGACTATCTACCAAATGCGGAAAATGGGCATCACTGTTGCTTCAAATGCCGAAGCCATTCCAGAGCTGATGCGTCGTTTCTCCGGCATAAACCAGGTTAAAGTGTCGTAATCTCTTGCTATTACTCCCAGCTGCAAGAGTTTCTTAGGGTCGCCGTTTGGCGGCCCGTTTTTTTATCTGCTTTTTTTATAGTGGATTAACTTTAAACCATTACGGCG
>NZ_KV800969.1:41140-43219 GCF_001810355.1 Neisseria sp. HMSC074B07
CGCCTTGTCCTGATTTAAAGTTAATCCACTATATGATGGTAGGGAAGGGGAGTATTGACTAACTGTTTGCTTCATAAAAAAGGTCGTCTGAACATTTTTCAGACGACCTTTTGCGTTACAAGGTTCTTACCTTAGAGGGAAGAAAATAATTGCTATGGCGACAGCAATCACACCGTAAATTGCCATGGGAATGACGGTTTTCTTGATAATCGCACCTTCGGCGTTTTTCACGTCCAGTACGGTACATACGGCGATGATGTTGTTGATGCAGACCATGTTGCCCATTGCGCCGCCGACGGATTGCAGGGCGAGGATGAGGGTAACGGACAGACCGGTATCAATAGCGATTTGTTGCTGAATCGGGCCGAATGTCAGGTTGGATACGGTGTTCGAACCGGAGAAGAATGCACCGATAGCGCCAAGGTAAGGGGAGAAGTAAACCCAGTGTTCGCCTGCCATCGCGGCAAACTCTTTACCGATGATTTTCACCATGGAGTCGTCGCCGCCAACCATCATCAGTTGAACCATAATCAGCGCGCCCATCAAGGCAAGCAGCGGTTTTTTGGTTTGGTTGAACGTTGCAGCGTAGAAAGCCCAGGCGTCTTTGAATTTGGTTTTATAAAGCAGGATACAAATCCAAACGGTAAAGACAAACGGAATCCATGCGGGAACGTAGAGAGTTTGGTATGACGCATTGACGCCTTGTCCGAAAATATTGCCGAAGGTAATGGTCAAAGAGTCGCTGACGGTGATTTTGCTCAAATCAAACGGCAGTTGGAAGCTGAACCATTCTTCTTTGCTGGTCAGCAGGCCTTTGATGCCGAGCTGTTTGATACGGGTAACGACCAGCATACCGATCAGCATACCCAGAGGGGCAAGTGCTTTGGCGACTTGGGCGAAAGGTACTTTTTCGGCATTCGGGTCTTTCGGATGATCTTTGCTCAAACCCCAGCCGTGGTTGGCGGCGAATACGGATACCATCAGGCCGATTGCGCCGGCAACGAGTGATGGGAATTCTTCGTTGACCATCGCCAATGCGACATAAGGAATGGTACAAGAGAAGACGGCGATGCCGATGAAGCCTAAGTTTTTACGGATTTCAGACCAAGGCACGATGAAGCTCAAGCCGATGACGGGGATGATGAAACCTGCGAAGAAGTGCATCACGCCGGTTTGTCTGCCGATAGCCAAGATGTTTTCGGGACTCAGGTTTAATGGCGCAAAACCGAACCAAGTCGGCGTACCCACCGCGCCGAAAGATACCGGCACGGAGTTCATAACCAGCGTAAAAATCGCCACTTTCAACGGGTTGAAACCCAGACTCATCAGAATCGGGGCGGCAATCGCAGCAGGCGTACCGAAGCCGGATGCACCCTCAATCATAAAGGCGAACGACCAGCCGATAATCATCAGCTGCGCCACAGGATTCGGGCTGATGGTCGCCAGCCATTTGCGGATAATGTCGATACAGCCGGTGGTTTCCATCATACGGTTGAACATGATCGCACCGAAAATCACGGTAATTGGCGTCAGTGTGGAAACCAGGCCGGACGCTGCGGTTGCGTTGAGCAGCATAGCGTCGTCTTTGAAATAAAACAGCTTGATGGCGTAAATCAGCGCGGCGGTAATCGGCAGCGCAATATAGGAAGGCATACTGTTTTTCTTAACCATCAGCCAAATCAGCAGGATGATGGGAAAAATGCTGAGGAATAGTGCCATGGTGAATCCTTAAATCGGCGTTGTTTATCAATTTTTATCATGATGTCGGATGCGGGAGAGATACCGAACCTTAATCTGAGAGTAATTACCAAATAAATTGGTAATACCAATTCAAAAGAATGCCGCATACTTTACGTAATACGATGTAATCGGTCAAGTGATTTATACGCGAACCGCGCGTTGCAAAATAAGGTTTTCGGCTGAGGGGAAATTAGTTTTTTATTATCAGAATATTGCAAAACGGATAAGCGGGAGAAGGAGAGAAATGTTGGAAATGCTGCAACAGGTAAATTCAAAAAAGGTCGTCTGAAAACAGCTTCTGCTTCGTCGGTATAGTGGATTAACTTTAAATCAGGACAA
>NZ_KV800969.1:43319-57425 GCF_001810355.1 Neisseria sp. HMSC074B07
CCGTACTGGTTTAAAGTTAATCCACTATATTTATGACTTGATGGAACTTGCTGTATTTGTTTTCAGACGACCTTTAGGCAGCTTTATTGTAAAGGTTCGGCAAACCAGTCTTGCGTGGCGGTATTGGCATCAAAGACTTGTCCCATTAGCGGAGTCAACGGATTGACACCCAAGCTGCGTGCCAGCGGGATGCTTTGAAGCAGGGGTTCGTTCCAAGCGTGCAGTGCCATGGCGTAGGCGCCCCAGTGGATGGGCATGAAGCGTTTGGGGGCAAGCTGCGCGGCATAGCGGGCGGTTTGTTCGGGGAAGAGGTGATTGTTGGGCCAATGTTCGCTGTATTGCCCGTTTTCGATGAATGCGATGTCGAACCCGTTGAATTTTTCGGCGATTTTGTCGAAATGGCTGCCTTGTGCCGAGTCGCCGTGAAAATAGAATTTTTCGCCGCCGTGTTCGATGACGAAGCTGGACCACAGGGCTTGGTTGTGGTCGGTCAGGGTTCGGGATGAATCGTGACGGGCAGGTAGTGCGGTGTAGCGGATGCCGTTGCGTTCGGTACTTTGCCACCAATCGAGTTCGGTAATGCGCTCTTGCGGCACGCCCCATTTTTTCAGCAGTACGCCCATACCGAGTGAGACGACAAAGTGGCTGCTACCTTTTGAATTGAGTGCCTGCACGCTGTCTTTTTCGAGGTGATCATAGTGGCTGTGTGAAATCAGGATGACATCGACAGGCGGCAGTTCGTCGATTTCTGCGGGCGCAGGCTGGAAGCGTTTCATGGTGATGGGGATGGGGGAGACGGAATTGCCGAAAACGGGATCGGTAATGACGGTTTGCCCGCCGATCCGCATCAATAGGGTGGAATGTCCGAACCAGACGAAGCGGCTTTTCCCTTCGGGTGCGGCGAGGAAGGTTTGCCAATCGGGCTTGACGGTAGGCAGAGGTTTGGGCGGGCGCGTTGCCTGCGGGTCGGTCAGGATCTTCCAAAATGCGCCGGTCAGGCCGGTCGGTTTCTGCTGCGGTTCGGGGTTGAAGAAGGTTTGCGTTTTCGGGTCGTAATGGTCGCTTGCGGGGTAAACGGGATGTTGGTCGGGATAGAGCCAGTAGGTGAGCAGGGCGCAGGCAGCGGTCAAGGTAATGAGTTTTTTCTTGTGTTTCATAATTGGTTTTTATGAAGAAGGTCGTCTGAAAATTTTTCAGACGACCTTGGATTCTGTTTGAAAATAGTCTCGGTATCCATCAGATGGCGTGCGAACAGCCGGACACCATTTTTTTGAGGGCTTGCGAGTCGAGGATTTTGATGTGTTTGTGTTCGACCGAAATTAAGCCTTCGTGGTGGAATTTGGAGAGCGTGCGGCTGACGGTTTCGAGTTTCAGCCCCAAATAGCTGCCGATTTCTTCGCGCGACATCCGCAGAATGAAATCGTTGGCGGCAAATCCGCGCGAGTAAAGGCGTTGGGACAGGTTAAGCAAAAACGCCGCCAGACGTTCTTCGGCGCGCATATTGCCTAAAAGCAGCATCACGCCTTGGTCGCGCACGATTTCGCGGCTCATCAATCTGAAAAAATGACTTCTCAGGCTGGGGATGTTGTGTCCCAGCTCTTCGATGTGGGTGAAGGGCAGCTCACACACTTCGCTGTCTTCCAAAGCCACCGCGTCGCAGCTGTGGACATGGGAGCAAATGCCGTCCATGCCGATGAGTTCGCCGGACATAAAAAAGCCGGTAACCTGATCGCGACCGTCCTGGCTGGCAACCGTGGTTTTGAAAAAACCGGCACGGATGGCAAACAGCGACGCGAAAGGCTCACCGGTGCGGAACAGATATTCACCCTTCTTCAAGCGGCGGCTCTGTCGGATGACCGCGTCCAATTGTGCAAACTCATTGGGCAAAAGCCCGACAGGCAGGCAGAGTTCACGCAGCGAACAGGAAGAACACAGGGTTTTCATCTGATGCATAGCATTGTGTGTGGTCATAAAACACCCTTAAAATTAAGGTTTTTATCCTGTCATGATTACGTAAGTTATTGACACATATCAAGACAGGTTTATCATACTGTGGCATTCTACCAAACTATCCGAAAATTGCCTAACATCATTACTCTAATCACGCACACGCCATGAAAGTAATACCGATACAAAATAATCACAATAGAAACAATGACAAGCCTGAGTTCGACCGCGAACTCATCGCCAGCCTTCCTTCCAGCGGTCCGCGCTACACTTCCTACCCGACAGCCGACCGATTCCATGACGGATTTCGCGAAGCCGAATATATCAATGCCTTGAATCAGCGCGGTATGGGGGCTTTGAACAAGCCCCTTTCGCTTTATATCCACATCCCCTTCTGCAACACCATTTGTTACTACTGCGGCTGCAATAAAATCATCACCAAAGACAAAAGCCGCGCCGATGCCTACATCGAATACCTTGAAAAAGAAATGGAGCTGCTCGCCCCGCATCTGGGCGGACGGCATCAGCTCGCGCAACTGCACTTCGGCGGCGGTACGCCGACCTTTCTGAGCGACGACCAAATCGAACGCGTATTCCGCATGATACGCAAACATTTCCAACTTATCCCCGGCGGCGAATACTCCATCGAAATCGACCCGCGCAAAGTCAGCCGCGAAACCGTCCTCATGCTCGGCAAGCTCGGCTTCAACCGCATGAGCGTCGGTATTCAGGACTTTGACCCCAAAGTGCAGGCAGCAGTCAACCGCATCCAAAGCTACGACGAAACCAAAGAAGTCATCGATGCCGCCCGCGAAGCCGGATTCAAATCCGTCAGCGTCGATTTGATTTACGGTCTGCCGCACCAAACCGCCGAAAGCATTAAAACCACCATCGACACTGTCTTGTCGCTCGATCCCGACCGCCTTGCCCTTTATCACTACGCCCACCTGCCGCATATCTTCAAGCCGCAACGCCGCATCGATACCGAAGCCGTTCCCGGCAGCGAAGAAAAACTCGATATGCTGCAATACTGCGTTCAAACCCTGACCGAACGCGGTTACGTCTTCATCGGTATGGACCATTTCGCCAAACCCGATGACGAACTTTCCATCGCCCTCAAAGAAGGCTTCCTCCAGCGCAACTTCCAAGGCTACTCGACCTACGCGGACTGCGATTTGGTTGCCATCGGCGTATCCTCCATCGGCAAGATCGGCAGCACCTACTCCCAAAACGAACGCGACATCGATGCCTACTATGCTGCCCTCGATGCCGGACACCTGCCCATCATGCGCGGCTACCAGCTCAATCAGGACGACCTTTTGCGCCGCAATATCATCCAAGATTTGATGTGCCGCTTCGCCTTGGATTACCGAATCTACGAAAGCGTGTTCGGTATCCCGTTCGACCGCTATTTCAAAGACGAACTTGCCGACTTGGAACAACTCGCCTCCCTCGGACTCGTCCGCCTGAAACCGCACGGGATGACCGTTACCCCCAAAGGCCGCTTCCTGATACGCAACATCGCCATGGTGTTCGACTACCACCTGCGTCATAGGGAAACCAAAGCCCAATATTCGCAAACGGTGTAAAGAGGAATAACAAAGGTCGTCTGAAAATTTTCAGACGACCTTTGTTTTTATTTTCAAGACTTTCGGGTAACATCAAACCATATTTGCCGGTTTGCCGTGATTCAAGTCAATTTGTTCTAGATGCGCCCTATGATTACCGAACAGCAAAACGATATCCTCAGCATCAATCAAGTGCAGCTTCTCCTTGCTGAAAAACGCACGGCGCTTGCTGTCATGCGCACGGGTATTGCTGTTTTTGCGCTGCCGTTGTCTATTTTCAGCGCGCTGATTGCGACATCGAAATGGTATGAAGTTGTCGATGTCTGGCCTTTGCTTGCGTTGGTCAGCCTGATGAACATCAGCTTGATTGTTTTCTCGGTTTATCTGATTACCCGCTCGCTCCGTAGAATGCACCAATACGACCGAATGATTGCCGATATCAAATACAACAATCAGTTTTTGCGTAAACTGCTTGAGTCATAAAATCCAGACGGTTGGGGTAGGGCATAGGTCGTCTGAAAATCAAAATATAGAGGAATTTTAGTTATTTAGTATAGTGGATTAAAATAAAAATGAGACAAGGCGGCAACGCCCGCCGTGTACGGGTAGTACATAAGGGCGTTGGCAACGCCGTATCATTGCAATTTTAATCCACTATAAAACATGGCTCCCCCTCTATTTGAAGCGACACGATACCATCGCAGTATCAGGATATAAAATGAACATTAAACATAAAGAATGGATAAAAATCTTACTCTTCCCTCATTTAATAACGGCCGGTCTCTTAGGTCCGACAATAATTATTTTTTGGTTAGGTGGATTTGTCGGTCTCTACTCTGCTATAAACGTATTCAGTGAATTAGGTCGGCTGAAATATTATATTTGTATTGGACTTCCTTTGATTTTTGCGGTGCTTTCACTTGGGTTGTATTGGAAAAATCTGAGGATAGGGAAGATGCTGATTTCTTCTGCGATATATTTATGGTTTCTCTTAGGGTTTTTATGCCTAGGGTGGCAGATATAAACTTATTGAAATGACCAACTCACTTGGATATTGGTAGGAATCCTGCCGGATGCACTGATCGTGTTCAGACGGAAGCGAAAGCAGTCTGCAATTTTGGTTTGTCCGGTCTTTTGTCTCAAACGCTTTAAAAATATGGAACAACCTGATTTTTTTCCCATCCCCAGCCCCTGTATCGGCGTCTGTGAAGCCAATGCCAAAGGCTATTGCAAAGGCTGTCTGCGCAGCCGTGAAGAAAGGCTTTATTGGCAAAAAATGACCGATGATCAAAAGCATCAGGTCATGCGTCTTCTCGGTATGAGGAAAACCAAAATCCGCAACCGCCAGCTCGATGCCATGGCAGCGCCAGAAGTCGGTGTGGAGGCGCAAAGCGGGTTTTTGTTTGAGGATGAGGGATAAGGTGATGAAACATAAAAAGGACGGGTTTGCATTCCGTCCTTTTTTATTTGTCGAAAATATAGTGGATTAACTTTAAACCAGTACGGCGTTGCCTCGCCTTGGCTCAAAGAGACATTCTCTAAGGTGCTGAAGCACCAAGTGAATCGGTTTCTGTACTGTCTGTACTGTCTTGCGGTTTCATCGCCTTGTCCTGATTTAGTTAAGCCACTATAGTGGCAAATCAAATGATTTGAAGAGAATTGATGAAGACCACGATAATGGCAATCGGAGCGATGTAGCGCAACGCGCCCAGCCATAGATATAGAAGCGTTTTCGGTACGGTACTGCCCATGCCGGCATGGGTCAAAACGGATTGCCTGTCTTGAATCCAGCCGGTAAAGATAGAGATGCTTAATGCGCATAGCGGCATAATGATGGCAGTAATAATGTAGTCCCATAAATCAAAAATAGATTTATTGAAAATAAGCACATCGCTCCATACGCCGAAGGATAGGGCAGAAGGGATGCCGACAATAAAGATGGCAATGCCGATGGCCCAAGTGTGCCGGCTGCGTTTGCGTTCATCTTGGCGGATGGTTGCCGCAATGACGGTTTCCAGCATGGAAAACGCTGAAGTCAGCGTGGCAAAGACAACCAACATCATGAACACGGCAAACAGATAGTTGCCGGACGGAATTTTCATGAATACGGCAGGCAAGACCACGAAAATCAGACCGGGACCTTGGCTGGGCGTGGCGCCCAATGCGAATACCGCCGGAAAGATGACCAGGCCTGCCAGCAGCGATACCAACAGGTTCATCCACATAATGATATTGCCCGAGCGGAACATATCCTGATCTTTACCCAAATACGATGCGTAGGTGATCATTGCCGATACACCGATACTCAACGCAAAGAAAGCCTGACCCAGCGCGGTCAGCATCGTTTCCGATTTGATTTTCGACCAATCCGGTTTCAATAAAAAACTGACGCCTTCCATCGCGCCGGGCAAGGTCAGCGAGCGGATTGCCAAAACGATAAACAAAATAAACAAAGCAGGCATCAGATAGCGGTTTGCTTTTTCAATGCCGTCAGAGATTCCGCCTTTGACTACCCAAATGGTAATCAGCATGAACAGCCCTTGATAAAGAATCGAACTTGTCGGATTGGAAATTGTTTTTTCGAATAGGGCGCCAAAATCAACGTTCGGGGCAATTTCGCCGGTGAAGCTGTGTACGACATAATTCAAAACCCAGCCGCCGACTACGCTGTAAAACGACAATAAAATGAAGCACGCAGCCACACCGATCCTGCCGACCCAAGGCCAAAGCGAGCCGGGACGCAGGGTTTTGAACGAATCGATGGCGTTTTTACCGCCTGTGCGCCCGATATAAAACTCGGCAAGCTGTACCGGCAACGCCACGATAATCGTGAAGATGACAAACAGAAGGACAAAAATTGCCCCGCCGTTCGTACCGGCGGTATAAGGGAATTTCCAAATCGCACCCAAACCGATGGCAGAGCCTGCCGCGGCAAGGACGAAACCGATTTTGGAAGACCAAGAGGATGAATGACTCATAGCGGGATATGTTGAGAAATAAAATTGGCTGAATTGTAACAAAGCGTAGTCGGGGATAATACTGGATGGCGGACGCGGCGGAAAATAACGCATGGATGGTGCGTAGAACGATAAGCTTTTGGCGTGAATTTTTTAAATGGCTATGATTTGAGAAATGATTTAAATTAAAATGTGTAAAAAAAGATATTTTGTGCCAAAAATTGAGAGAGGTCGTCTGAAAACCGGTTCAGACGACCTCTTGTTTGTGCGGACAGCGTGAACATTTCAGCCTGACTTCGGCATACAGTTACATCAGCCTGATATCCTGCGAGGGTGTGGAATTCAGGATCAAACCACACGCCTCCTAAATTTCCATCAGGCCGCTATAAAATTGTCGGTTGCGTTACGGCATCGTAGTGCTGTACGTTTTCCGTATCGGCGGTGTAGCTAAAGCTGCCGACCCCGCTGTTGACCGTTTCAAACCTGCCGGTTTGACCGCTTGCCGACAGTTTGTCCAGCAGGGTTTCTACGGTAAATGTCCCTTCGTCCAATCGGAATTCTCCGACAGAAGCAGTGTTGCTGCCTTTGAGATATTGGTTGTCGATGGTGATTTTGCCGCCTGAGTTGGCAATGGTGATTTCCCAATCGATTGCCCCGCTTGCGTTGGTGCTTGCATTGATATGCAAATCTTTGACGGCGATGCCTTGTCCGAATTGGAGGGCGTTGTTGCCGTGATTGTCGGAAATGGTGTCGTGTCCCTCTCCGAAGCAGAAGACATAGGTATCATTCCCTGCGCCGCCATACAGGATATCGTCGTCTAAACCGCCAAACAGTAAGTCGTCGCCGGAGCCGCCATACAGTACGTCTTTGCCCGACTCGCCATAAAAGACATCGTTGTTTTCGCCGCCGAACAACGTATCATTGCCCGCCCCGCCATTGAGATGGTCGTCTCCGCCGTTGCCGAAAATCACATCGTTTCCCGAATCTCCATTGACGGTATCTCTGCCGTCGTCGCCTCGGACGATATCGTCGCCATCGCCGCCACTGATGAAGTTGGTTCCACCGCTGACGAATACGGTATCGTTGCCGCCGCCGGCATAAATGCTGTCATCGCCGCTTTTGCCGTCAATATGGTCTATGCCGTCTGTGCCTTTGATGCTGTCGTTGCCTGCCGTGCCTGTAATATAGGTCACGCTGACGGATTTGAAGCCGGCGGCTTCGTTGGCGTAATAGTAATTTTGATCGGGAATATTGCTGAGTTCCTGACGGGTAATGGAGGTAACTTTTTCCGGTTGATCAACAGCGGATGGATCAGAAACCATCGCATTTCCGATGATGTTGTTGCCGGATAGGGCGATGCCTTTGCCGTTTGAAATCGGCGATGTCTGAGTAATGGCTGTGTCGGACAGGTTGTTGGCAATGATGTTGTTTTCGACTTTGACGTTTTTGATTGCGCCATGCTCTTCTTCGAAGTCGATAGAGCCTTTTTCGCGTCCGTATGTGTCGGTTCGTGTGCCATTGCCGATTAACAGATTGTCCCGAACCGAAATACCTTTTTTGTTCAGGTCAAAATTGTGTCCTTGGAAAACGGTGTTGAGGCGTATGCCCGACCATGCGGTGTTGTCGCGAATCAGGTTGCCGGCTACTTCATGTCCGGCGCCGCCGAAGATTCCGATACCTGCCGCGCGCCAGCCGAGTTCGACGGTGTTGTTCAGGAAACGGTTGTTTTCGGCTACTTTGGATTCTGTTTGGTCTGCAATGCTCGACCATGTCGCCAGACCGTCGTCGCCGTTGCCTCGGATGTTGGAATTGATGACGGTCGAATGGCTGGTTCCCTGCGCAAAATTAATGCCGTCTGCGAGATTGTTCCTGATGAGGGCGTTGGAGACGGTCAGTCCGTCTGTGTAGTGCAGTGGGTGTTCATTGTCCACTTTGGCGTAATCGCCGGTCCAGATGCCTACTTCAAAATGCTCAATGGCGATGTCGTGGATGGACGAGCCTTTGCCCAAAGTGCCGGAAATGCCTTTGTAGTTGGCTTGTTGGTGGAAACGGGATGTCAAATTTGAATCCATCGACAGATTGCCGAAATCAATATTGTTGCTGCCATGTTCAAACACGATGCCGCCGCCTTTTTTCACTGTACCGTTTTCAAAAACGGGCGGTTCCTCGCTCGTGAAATGCAGTTTGGTATGCCACCTGCCGGCGCCGCCGATGCTGATTCCTTTAGGGGCATAGATGTGGAGCTGGTGGTCGAAATCAAACTGCCCTTCGGGAATGTAAACGGATTTTCCGGAGGTTTTTGCCGATTCGATTGCCTCCGTCAGGGCTTTCGAATCATCGATTCCGTCGTTTGCTTTTGCGCCGAAATCGGTAATGCTGACGCTGTTTGCGGGCTGTTTGATTGCGGCAGGGGCTTTTTCCAATTCAACGAAGTCGATACCGACCGGGGTGTTGCCTGATTGGTTGACGATGGTGACGGTGTCGCCGCTTTGGATGGATGTATTTTTCAACAGCGTACCCACTTCGTCGAACTGGAAGCGGGCGACACGGTCGGCAGCAGGCGTATCGTGGATTTTGATGTCTTCGCCTTTGTGGTGTTCATAATTTTCCAAATACTGCCAGTTGTGTTTTGATGATAAATCGAGGTTGGCTACGGGTTTGCCGTTTACTTGGATTTCAACTTTGCCGGTTGCCCCGTCGGGAACGGTATAGCGGAGGGTGGCGGCATCCGCATCCGCTTTTGCTGTAAACGAAACGGCGGCATTGGCCGGCAGGTCAACGTAAGACTGTTTGCTGGCTTCGTGGGCAGTGGAGTGTATGGAAGCGGCTTTTTTGACTGTTGCACCTGCTGAGAGTGTGCCTTGGTCGGCTTCATAAGTCGTGTATGCGGCTTTGGCACCGTAGCGGGAGAGATCGTGGGTAACAGTTTCTGACATTAATATGTTCCTTTTGAAATGATCTGTCATTTTGAACGGTAAAACATAATAGGCAATGCAACCGCTGAAAAGTTCTATGTCGATTTAAAAGGAAACGTCGTCTGAAAGGGGGGTATCGTTCAGAAGGGATGCAGATGATGTGTTCTGTTTTTATTCGGGAAACCGTTGCACTTCAAATACGAAGGTACGGGGTTTTCATGACGGCTCGTCTGAATCAAACAAGCCTCGGCACGCATACAGCAGCCCGCCCGCCAATACGGCCAGGCCCACCGCTGCCCAATACGCATCGGCATAGCCGACTGCCTTTGCCAGCCGTAGGGCGGCGAAACCGGCTGCGTAACTGCCGAGCAGAACCACGGAAAATTGCAGGCTGCTGTCGAGTGCGGCGGTGGCGCGGTCGGATTTGTCCATCACCAACGCCAGTATCACCGGCAGCAGCAGCGTGTAGCTCAGGCTCAGGGCGATGATTTGCGCGGGCGGCAGCCAAGGGTGGACGTGGGCGAGCGCGTCGATGGCGGTCATGGACGCTAAAAGCGGCAGTTGCAGCGCGTAGAGCAGGAACACGAGTTTGCGGCGCGGATAATTGCGCGAAAACCAGCCCGACAGTGGCGTCACAATCAGGCAGGCAACAGGAATACCCACCGCCAGAATCCCGCCCGTCTCCTTCGGGGTGAAGCCCAGATCCGCCAGCTTGGGCACAAAAGTCGCCGCCGCAAACGCATATGGCGCGGAAACGGCAAACAGCAAAACCAGCCACCGCCAGCCCGTTTCAGGCTGCTGCCAAAAGGAGACCAGCCGCGCCGCCAACGCCGTCAAACCGCCTTGCGCCGTCGGGCTGTCCGGCTCGCGGTAGCACAAGAGTTGCAGTAGCATCAGCAGGGTGAACGCCAGCATAAAGCCTGCCGCCGCCGTCTGGCCGTATTCCTGATACAGCCACAACACCAGCGCGCCGCCGATCATCTTGCCGCCGCGCGCCGCCATCGTCTGAATCACGCCTCCGAAACCGCGTTCGCGGTGCGGCAGAACGATGCACGACAAACCCAGCATCGCGCAGCCGTACACCGCCGACATTGCCGAGAGCAAAACGCAGCAGGCCAGAAGCAGCGCGAAGTTCTGCGTGATGTCGGTGCAGGCCATCAGCCCGAACACTGCCGAAAGCCCCAGCGTCGCCGCCAGCAGCCAGCCGCGAAACCGACCGAACCGCCCCGCCGGCCGCCGCTCCATCAGCGCGGCAAACAACACCTTCGCCGCTTCGATACCGCCGATTAAATGTATCCAGCTCAGTTGGTTCAGGCTGTAACCGTGGTTTTTCAAAATAGCGACCAGCGCGACCAGATAAAAACCGGTCAGCGTGAATTTGTAGGTGCTGCCGCCGATAAGCAGCAGCCAGTCGCGCGGGGCGGGGGATGTCGGGGTTTGTTGGGACATGGATGGCTCCCTATTGCGAGTGTACGCGAATGATGTGGGTGCGGTAGGTCGTCTGAAAAACGTTTCAGACGACCTACGGCTTTTCTGTTTTACATTTTCAAGCAGTTTTTCAGACGACTTTCGGGGGCTGTCTGAAATGGAAAAAAGCAGCCCCTTTTTATCCTTTCATCACCCGAAACGTCAGATTAATCCGCGGCTCTTGGATGCGGGTGCTTTTCAGGATGGTGTGCAGCCAGTGTTTCTGCGTTTCGCCATGCATCAAAATGAGCTGTCCGTGTTCCAGCCACATTTCGCGTTTTTCCTTGCTTTCCTTGTGTTTGAAGGCAAATTTGCGCGTTGCGCCGAGGCTGAGGGAGGCGATGGCACTGTCTTTGGCTAGACCTTGTCCTTCATCGCTGTGCCACGCCATGCCTTCGTTGCCGTTGTTGTAGCGGTTGAGCAGGCAGGAGTTGAAGCGGGTGGGGCAGATGTCGGTGATGGCGGCTTCCACGCGGTTTTTGAGTTCGGGCAAGACGCCATCCCACGGCAGGGCGATGCGGTTTGCGCCGGAATAACCGTAGTTGTAGGACGTGTCGCCGTACCACGCAACTTCGCGGGCAGTGATGATGTGCTTGCCGAATATCACGGCTTCGTCGTGCCGCCAGGGAATATCACGCTGCAAAATTTCAAAATAACGGTCGGCTTCGGCGACGGTGAAAATCCGTCCGAAATTGCTGACAATGCCGTCGTATGGCAGGAAGTTGGCGTGCGGGTTGGTGGTTTCTGGGAAGAGGTCAAGCGTCATCAGTGTCTCCCAATTCGTGCGCCAATATCGCCATTTTACGTCCGCGCTGCCAGCGGTAGCCGCCGATGATGCCGCTTTCTCTGATGACGCGGTGGCAGGGGATGAGTACGGCGACGGGGTTTTTGCCGATGGCGGTGCCGACGGCGCGTGCGGCTTTGGGCGAACCGGCGGCTTGTGCGACTGCGCCGTAGCTTTGCAGGCGGCCAGCCGGGATGGCAAGCAGCGCCTGCCAGACTTTGAGTTGGAACGGCGTGCCTTTGATGTGCAGGGTAACGCTGCCGCCGCAACGGTCGGACGGGCTGCCGAATGCTTTTGCGGCTTGGCGGTGGCTCTCGGTTTCCCGTTCAACCAGGCGGGCGTTCGGATACTCGGCGCGCAATTCGTCCAGGGCGGCGGAAGGGTCGTCTGAAAAACGCATGAAGCAGATGCCTTTGTCTGTTGCTGCTGCCAACAGGTCGCCGAAGGGGCCGGGAATCAGGCTGTAATTGATTTGCAGGCCTGCTCCGCCGTTTTTGTATTCACCCGGAGTCATTTTTTCGATGCCGACAAATAAGTCGTGCAGCCGCCCCGTGCCGCTCAGTCCGCCGCAATGCGCCGCTTCTGCCACGCTTTCGCTGTTTTTCAGGGCTTCTTTGGCACGGCTGATACTGATGTGTTGCAGCATTTTTTTCGGACTGATGCCCGCCCATGCGGAAAATTCGCGCTGCAAATGTTCGGGACTGATGTGCACTGCCGCCGCCACCTGCGCCAAATCGGGCTGCTCGGCGGCATGGTCGTAAAGGTATTCGATGGCGCGGGCAATGCGGAGGAATTGGCGGGTTTGATTTAAGTTCATAAATTATCCTGTCGTTGTATGGGATAGGATAGCCTGAAAGCCGACAAGAAACGACCCGATTGTTGATGGAAAGATTGTTTGTCTGTCTGAAATTCATCAATAATCGGGTCGTCTTTATATCGCGGCTTCCTTAAACTTGCATCGTCTTTAACCGCATATGTAAGGAACGTTATGTCAAGCTTATTGAATTTGAACAATAAAACCGCCGCCGTTATCGGCGCGTCGTCGGGTATCGGTCGCGCGGTTGCACTGCTGTTGGCGGAGCACGGCGCAAACGTTGTCTTATGTGCCCGCCGTGCCGATAAACTGGAGGAAACTGCAGCCCTGATTCGCTCGCGCGGCGGACAGGTTGTTGCTGTTGCAGGCGACGCGGTGCTGCCTGAAACGCATGAAGCCGTCGTTCGCACGGCAGAACGAGAGTTCGGTGGTCTAGATATTGCCGTCAACAATGCAGGCATTATCGGTGCATACAAACCCTTGGCGGAACTTTCGCCCGAAGAGTGGCGGGTAACGCTGGACGGTAACCTAACCGCTGCCTTTCTCGGCGCGCGCAGCCAAATTCCCCTTATGCTCGCACGCGGTGGTGGCGCGATTGTGTTCACGTCCAGCTTTGTCGGCACCAGTTGTGCCCTGCCTAACAAAACCGCCTACGGCTGCGCCAAAGCCGCACTTGCCGCTCTGGCAAAAGGCATTACCGCCGACTATGCAGCCCAAGGTATCCGAGCCAATGCCCTGCTTCCCGGCGGTACGGATACGGAAATGATGACTACCGACCCGCAGCAGCGAGCATGGGCGGAAGGGTTGCATGCGGTCAAACGCATCGCCCGACCCGAAGAAATTGCCGCCGCGATTTTGTTCCTTATTAGCCCGATGGGCAGTTTTGTAACGGGTACGGCGTTGTTTGTGGACGGCGGAAATTCGGCGGTGAAGTAAGAGATCGCCTGAAGATTACACGCTTCGGCTCAAATCTGCCAAAAACGCCTGCCGCTGTTCGGTGGTGGATTTGTCCATATTGCCGAAGTTGAGCCAACGGCGTTTAGCGATACCGATGCCTTTGAGTGTGTGCCCCACCATCGCTTTGCCGATGCCGTTGCCGCCAAACCATTTCAGATACCATGTGGGGGCGGTGGACGTGCTGATGACCAGTGCTTCTTTGATGTGGGATAGGTTGCCTTTCAAGCCTGTGGCGGTCGGGACGTAGGCGAATGTTTTCAGGAAAACTTTGTCTTCAAATCCTTTGACGATGGCGGGCATATCCGCCCACCAGATCGGAAAGATAAAAATCAGGCGGTTGGTGGTTTTTAAGAGTTCCTGATAATGTAAAACCAGCGGGTCAAGGGCTTTGCCTTGGTTGAACAGGGCAAGCTCTTCTTTTGTGTAGGCGGGATTGAAGCCGTCTGCGTATAAGTCGATCAGTCGGTATTTTTCGCCTTTTTCGTCCAATAGTTGCTGCACGCGCCGCAAAATACCGTGATTGAAGCTTTGATCGTAGGGATGGGCATAAATGATTGTGGTAAATGACATTTTTGTACTCCTGAAAGTCAGTTGCCGAGTGTTCCTATGCTATCAAACGAATGTCGGGTTGCTCAAATCTGTATCGGGCAGGCAAAGTTGGATGATATAGTGGATTAACTTTAAACCATTACGGCGT
>NZ_KV800969.1:57525-117112 GCF_001810355.1 Neisseria sp. HMSC074B07
TCCTGATTTAAAGTTAATCCACTATAAAGCCGCTGCCGGAACATGGATTCTGTTTTCAGACGACCTTCAACGCTTCTTCTGCCTTTTGCAGGGCGGTTTGCTCGTCGGCTTCGACGATGTAGTTCACGCCCAGCGCGGGGGCGAGTTTGGACGATTGTTCGCGGAAGAATGCCAGTTGCGCCGCGTCGGGTTCGATGAGGAGCATGGCGGCGCAGCGTTCGGCGAGTTGCGGCCGGTGTGCCTTTATCCATTCGATGTAGGTTTTGCGGTCGGCAATACGCTGTTCGTCGCTTACCTGCCGCCGCATGGGGGTGCAGACGGTGGCGAAGCGGCGGTTTTGGTTTAACAGGGTTTCGAATTCGGCCAGCCAGTCGGAAAAGTCGGCGACGTGGGTCAGGTCGGTCAGGTAGACTGTGCCTTCGGGCAGGGTTTTGGCGGGGGTGAAGTAGTGCATGGGGTTCCTTTGGGTGTTTTGGGGAAGCAGGGTAGGTCAATAGTTGGGCATTTATGCTTGGCTTTTTATTAGACTTCTTGTGCCGTCATTCCCGCGCAGGCGGGAATCCAGAATGGAGACTCAAGGGCACTTCTTTATCCGATAAGTTTCTGTGCGGATAGGTCTGGATTCCCGCCTGCGCGGGGGTAGCGAAGCGGACTTGCGTAAGCTAATGACGATAATCGGTTGTTACGGCCGTTTCAGACGACCTTCGTTATTCCAGTCACCGTAGGTAGAGCATTGATGCCCGACCTACGATTGTTTCAGATGGCCTCCATCATTTCAGCTTCGCCTAAAACTTCCATTCCGCGCTCACGCCTACGCTTCTGGGGCGTTGGTAGAGCGCGTCTTGGCGGTCGGCGCTGGAAATGAATATGGGGCGGCGGCGGTTGAACACGTTGTCGGCGTAGAGCGAGACGCGGCCTTGTTTGAAGTTGTAGGCGGTGTAGAGGTTGACTTGGTTGTATGCGCCGATTTTGCCTGATTCGGCATTGTCGGCGGCGGAGTAGTAGCCGCCGTAGAAGCGCACGTCGCCGCCGGCTTCCCAGCCTTTGTCGTTCAGGTATTTCACGCCGATGTTGGCGGTGTATTTGGGCGCGCGGCCGAGTTTGTTGCCTTCGATGCCGCTGTTGGGATAGCTTTTGATTTTGGTGTTGAGCAGTCCCAGTCCGGTGGTGAGTTTCAGGCTGTCGGTGGCCTGCCAGTCGGCGGCGAGTTCCGCGCCGTAGGTATGGACTTTTTTGGCGTTGCGGATGACGACGGAGTTGGTGCCGAGATAGAAGGGAAGCTGCATGTCGCGGTAGTGGTTCAGGAACAGGTTGCCGGAGAGTTGCAGGCGGCGGTCTGCGCTGCGCCAGCGGGTGTACCACTCGTAGTTGTTCACATATTCGGGTTCATAAGTGTAGGTTACGACAGGGCGGCCGAAGGTGATGCCAGCGCCGCCCGGGTTGTAGCCGCGTGCGGCTTTGATGCCGCTGACCCATTGGTCGGTAGGTTTGAAGGCGATGTCGATTTTGGGCAGGAACACGGTCTGGCCTTTGTCTAAATCAAGGTGCAGCGCGCCGCTGCCGCCGCTTCGTTTGTGCGTTTCTTTTTCAATGCGGGCGGCGGCTGTGATGTCCCATTTTTCGCTGGGGCTGTATGTGGTTTCGGTAAACAGGGCGCGCACGCTGTTGCGGTCGTCAAAGGTGTTGCGGCCGCCGACGCTGCGGATATCCACCCATTCGTCTTGTTTGCTGCGGAAGTAGTGTAGTCCGGCAAGGCCTTTCAGACGACCTTTGTTTGAAAAATGCAATACCGGCTCCCATTGCAGTTCGCGGCCTTTGAGTTCGGCGGGCACGCCTTGCGGGCTGACGGTCATCGGCAGGTGCAGCCGCTCGTTGTGGTAGCGGCCGTAAACCAGTTTGTTTTCCAGTTTCAGATAGTCGTTAAGCTGCCACGATACGTCCCAGATGCCTGATGTCGAGCCGGTTACGAACACGGGCTTTTCTTTTAAAAAACGGCGGCTGGCGGTGTTGCCCATGATTTCGTTTTGCGGCGCGCGCGAACGGATGTGGTTCAGCGTCAGGCGGCTGTAAAAATCGGGATGGTTTTCGGGCGTGAGCAGGAGTTTGAAGCGCACGTTGGTGTTTTCCACGCGGCGCGGGTTGCCGGTCGGCTCGTAGGACACGAACGGCTCGTAACTTTCACGCTGCTGCCGCTCCGCGCTCAGGCGGAAGGCAAGGTTGTTTTTTACAATCGGGCCGGACACGACGCCGGCGACATTGCGTGTTTTCTGGTTGCCCAAACCCAAGCGCAGCGCGCCTTCCCATTCGTCGGTCGGGTCTTTGGAGCGCATCACCACCGCGCCCGCCACCGCGTTCTGCCCGCGCACATGGCTTTGCGGCCCGCGCAAGACTTCCACCTGCTGCATGTCCCACAGCGACTGCGTGCCGAAGGCGAATTCGTTGTAAGTGGCGGAGCGGCCATCTATGGACAGATTCAGGCGTGGCCGCGTGCCCGCGAAAAACGCCACTGCGCCGACAGCGGGGCCGGAGCCGTCCACGCCGCGCACGGTCGGCAAATCGTTGCCGCTGCCCAAATCCACCGTGTTCACAGTCTGTTTGAGCAGGTCGGTTGCGGAAAGATTGTGGCCGCTGCGGTCGATGTTCGGCGTGGAGAAAACGCGGTTGGATGTGGCGGTTTCAAAGCCGCTGCGGTTGGTGCGTTCGCCGGTTACGACGACTTCTTCCAACTGCACTTGTTCCGCGTCTTGCGCCGCATCGGCGGCATAAATCCATTCGGAGGCAAAGGCGGCGGCAAGCAGCAGCGGCAGGCGGCGGAGGGTAGGTTTCTGCATTTCCTTATCCTTTCAGACGACATACGTCGGAGCGGATTGAACATCAGGCAATCCAACCGCTCCGTCAGTATGCAAATATTTGTTGTTTACACATTTACATAAAACAAACCATTAATGTAAAGTATAAGAAACAAAAAACAGGAATGCAAGTGTTTATCATTCACTTTACTTCCCCCCTTTTATAGCAAATCATCTTAAAACAATTCCCTCTCCCGTTCGGCAGGAGAAGGTTGGGGAGGGCGATTCTGCGGCCTTTATGAATTTGGCTTGCTAAGCATCCGACAGCCCTCATCCGTAGGATGGATCGGAGGGACAAGGTTGCCGTTGCGGTAAGAGGTCGTCTGAAACACCGCCCGTATTGCCATTGCCACCGTGAGGAAATATGATAAGTATCCGACTTGCGGATAACTTTAATGAACCTCCTTTATGAACAAAATCAAAACCTTCCTACCGTTATGACTGCCAGCAAACAACAAACCATCGCCGACACCGCCCGCCGCCTGTTCCGCGAACACGGCTTTTCCGCCGTATCCGTGGGTGGAATCTGCGCCGAGGCCGCCGTCAGCCGCGTTACCTTTTACAAATATTACAGCGGTAAAAACGCGCTCTTACAGGAAATCGTTACCGAACAGAAAAACCGCGTCCGTGCCGAATTTGAAAATCTGCTTGCACGGCAATGCAGCCTGCGCGAAGCCGCCGAAGCCGTTTTTGCTCTGCAACGGCGGTCGTTCGACGAGCTTTATTCCGCCGCCTTCCTGCGCGACATCGAAGAGAATACCGATTTGGAACTGGAGCGGTTTTTCCACGAATTGAACGAAGAAAAATACGCCTTTATGCGCGGCTTCTTTCACACCCTGCAACAACGCCGCCTGATTCAGCCCGATTTGCCGGTGGAACTCATCGACCTGTTCATCCGTCAGGCGGATATATTGATGCGCCATCCGCAACTGGCCGCGCTTTATGCCGCTTCGCCGCAAAAGCTGCCGCAGGACGTATTGGGGTTGTTGCTGCACGGCTTGGCGGGAGAAGAGGGAAGGAACGAGGGAGGAGATTGAGTTTTTTGGAGAAGGTGAAAGGGATTCGCTGCATTTCTCATAAAACGTCGTCTGAAAACGAATTTCGATTTTCAGACGACGTTTTGATTAGGTGCACTAGATTGGCACTAGGAGCTGCATGGGTTTGCCCTGATGCAGGCAAATCAGGCAGGGAATGATTTAGCGAATTTGTCGGCGGAACATCTGCAAGCACATGTTGTGGTATTGGACGGAATCGACTATATTAAGACACAAATTGGACACAGTTGCGACATGAAAAAATACCTTGCTTACGCAAGGCATTGATTTGATTGGTGGGTCCGGTGGGGTTCGAACCCACGACCAAGGGATTATGAGACTTAAATACAAAAACTAACCCATTGTTTTTAAATAGAAGTGAAGTCTGCACATACCATCACATACTATTTATTTCAATGTGTTTCAGTCACAAAATGGACACACCCCAAAGAACGAAAATCCAAGCATTCTAACTTTCAGTTTGCTTAGATTTTCGTTTTTTCTTTTCAAAATCGAAATATTGTAGCCAATGAAAATATTCAAATTATTATTCCTATTGATAGTTTTTATAACTAACACAGTTGTAATTGTCATTCAGCATGAAAATATTACCAAACAAGAAAATATGTTGTTACAGCAACAAATGGAAATTCATATGTTAAAGGTTCAGATTAACCTTATGAACCAAGTCATTGTAATGAATAATATGATCATTAACGACAAAGCCATTTCTTCAAAAACGAAGCAATAAGATTATTAGTCAAAAACTTATTTAATACCGCCTTAAAGGGCGGCATTTTTATATAGAAGGAGTGCAAGATGTCCCTTAATCAGATAATCCGGATGAGCAGAACAATCAATAATGAACAGCCCAATGGTTGGAGCGGTTCGCATCTTCTTGAATGTACGCACTCATTAAATAGCCGGTCTCGGATTGATTACTTGATGTACTGCAATGTGTTGAAAACCATGTCTGACGGTCGTCTGAAGGTGTATGTTTTTGGAACACGGTATCATTCCATTGAGGGCGGCCGTATTCGTTATGTAAATGATTGGCAGGTGTCCCCTGCCGAGAAATGGGATGTGAAAAAAACATGAGAAAAATCTTGAAACTGACAACCTCACTCTTTATTGTCTGCCATTCATCGGCGTTTGCCGCCGCCCCATACCCACAATATGAGGCTTTGGTTGAAAAGCATGCCGCATTGCAACGTTTGGATAAAAACATTGTATGGGCGGTTATGGGACGGGAAAGCTCAGGTAATCGTTTCGCAATATCTAATAAAAACGCCAGAGGTTTGTTACAGGTTATACCGCCGACGGCTGCAAGAATGGGGGTGAATCCCAAACATCTTTACGATCCGGAACAAAACATCATCGCAGGTACTCGTTACCTGCGTTTTTTATGTAATAAATTTCCGGACAAATCCAGTAGCCTCGGTTGCAATATTGACCTAGTACTTGCCGGCTACAACGCCGGCGAAGGGGCAGTGCGAAAATATGGTGGCATTCCGCCTTATCGGGAAACACAACAGTACATCAGAAACGTCAAAGCGCGTTACGCACGTTTAAGTGGAAAAAATCCTGCTGCAATACAACCTGTTCCGGTAACGGTTGCCAACAAGAAAATATCGGATTCGCCATACAGAAAGGCAGTATTCTCAGAACCAACCAATTTCTCTGATACACCTGTCCGAATTGAAAGAGGAATACATCAACAAGTTGTTCTACAAAAACCAGAACCTAAGTCTTGGGATGTTTTCGGTGATTTTTAATACACGACCTTATGGTCGTTTTTTTGTATCCGCCATATTGGCGGTCTTTTTTTTGGAGCTTCAAAAATGAAATATGTGAGTGAAAACACCCGTCAATGGGTAAAAGCGGTTTTGTTTTGTGCAATGTTGGGGGGTATTCAGACAGCCTTGGCCGCCGGCGGCCTGACAACCGGAGAGAGTGGAGTCAAACAATGGTTTCAAGAGTGGTACAACATTTTGGCGGTATTAGCAGGTGTGGCAATTGTTGTAGTTGCTGTTGGCGGTTATTTCCAAGAAAAAACGATTGGCGACATTATCCGGGTTTGCGGTTGGATTTTTCTGTTCGGATGCGGACCGGCTTTGGCAGCAGGAATTATTAAGCTTGCAAAAAGTGTCACCTTCTAACTGATACAGGGTGAATATGGATGAACGGATTACCTGAAATCGATATTGACACCGAATACAGTTCTTATGAGGGACTGTCCCGTGTCGCCATGCTGGCCGGAGTTCCTATTATTCCGGGCTTTATTATCTTAGTGGTATTTATGGCTATCGCCATGTTCCTTATGCCTGTTTACGAATTGAAGGCTTTCGGGATTTTCCTGCTGGCCCTGCCCTGTATCTTTTTCCTGAGGATGCTCACGAAAAGGGATGATCAGGCATTACGTATATTGGGTTTGGAAATTTACTGGTGGTTCGTCCGGAGGAAGTCAAATCTTTTCGGTGACACCCTAACCATTACAGCAACCAAATTTGGAAGAGACCGCGATGATTACATCCGATTTATTAAGGAAGAAACTGAAGAGGCAGCCGCCGCAGCAAAACTTTTTTCCGAAAGTCAGTCGGCACGTTGCTGAGCACATTGTGCATTATGAAAACGGCTACTTGGGTTTTACCGTTAAATTTGACGGTATTCCGTTTGAAGGCGTGAATGACGGGCACTTGATAGCGGCAAACGAAACCCTCAAAAGGGTTTTGAATGCCGCTGGCAAGCAATATGGCAGTCGGCTTGCCATATGGACGACGCTCCAACGGCAGAAAATTGATTTGAAAAGAAACTATATTTTCAAAAATAACTTCTGCCGACAGTTTGCAGATCACTATATCGAACAATTCAACCAAAAAGACTATTTTGAAAATTTGTTCTACTTATCAGTCGTCTTGAAATACCATGATTTTTCAGATGGGGTTGAAGAAACGGCGGAGTTGTTGGATTTGATCGTAAAAGGATTAAGCATATTTGATCCCGAACCGTTGGGCGTTTATGAAAACGAGAACGGGGTGGTATTCTCAGATGTCTATCAATTCTTTGGAACACTTTGCAATGGGGGATTAAGGGAAAATATTCCCCTAACCCCTTCTGCGGCATATAAAGTCATCCCTACTGCCGACCTTCATTTCGGTACGGATATTCTGGAGATCAGAAGTGCGGAACATCGAAAGTTTGCTACCTGCTACGATTTGAAGGACTTTGGCCGGAGTAAGATTATGACTTTGCTGCCGGTCTTGTCACTTCCGTGTGAATTTACGCTGACGCAAAGTTTTATCTATACGGAAAATGCTGATATGCAGTCAGCCATCAACCAGCAGCGCAATGCACTGAAAAGTGCCAAAGACGAAGCGACAGATCAGCAGGACGAACTGACTTTGGGAAAAGGCGAGCTGTCTGCGGGGCGCACCATGTTCGGCGATTATTCCGCCTCCCTTGTTGTATATGGGGATACCCCGAAAGCTGCCCGTAAAAACGGTTCGTCGGCGATGACTGAGTTCCTCAATGCAAACGGATTCCGTTTTGTCCATGCTGCCGGTTCGATGCCCTCAACCTTTTTCAGCCAAATTCCGGGTTACAAACAGCGTCCGCGGATGATGCCGAAAACAACCACCAATCTTGCCACCGTATTCGGAATGCACAACTACTCCCAAGGTAAAAGCTGGGGCAATCCGATTGGCGACGGTTCACCGGTGATGCCTCTGAAAACGCTGTCAAACACCCTGTTTAACCTGAACCTGCATTACAGCCGCAAAGACATTAATATGCGCGGCAAACGGATTGCGGGACATACTTTGATTACTGGAGCAACCGGTACGGGTAAAACCGCTCTGGAAACCGCAATTCTGACCTTTATGGCGCGGTTTGATCCTTATCTGTTTGTTCTGGATTTAGATAGGGGGATGGAAATCTTCGTTCGGGCATTAGGCGGAACTTACTACGCGGTCGAAGAAGGCGTTGACAACGGCTTTAACCCGTTCCAACTGCCCGATCAGCCGAAACACCGTAGTTTCCTGTACCGCTTGGTCAAACAATGTGCCGGCGGCGCAGACGCTTCGGAGGAACGGCAAATCAAGTTGGCAGTCGATACACTCTACGAACTGGAGTTTGACCTGCGTAATTTCAGCACCCTTCTGGACAACTTGCCATACTCTACCGCGCCAAACTCTTTGCGTACGCGTCTCTCCAAGTGGTGCCGCAGTGAGGGCGGAGAATTTGCATGGTGCTTGGACAGCCTGTCAAACCGCTTTGATCCGGAAGCGTTTTTCCGTATCGGTCTGGACGTAACCTGTATCTTGAAAGATGATTACGAGCCGACAGGTCCGGTATTGGCTTATCTGCTGTATTTGAAGGAAATAATGGCAGATCGTGTGGCAGATGAAGGCAGTTTGATGGCTTCGGTCATTGCCGAGTTCTGGTATGCCGACCGGTTTGATATTACAGCCGATTTGATGCTTAAAACACTGAAAACCGGCCGTAAATCAGGTGAGTTTTTACTTTTGGATTCCCAGTCACCGGAAGATGCCGCCAACTCCCCCAATTTTGCGGCCATCGTACAGCAAACGCCGACCAAAATTTTCCTACCTAACCCTGACGGCAGCAAAGAATCTTACATGAAATGCGGGCTTTCCGATAAAGAATGCGCCGAACTTCTCAAACTACCGATTGAAAGCCGTATTTTCTTGATTAAGCAAAGTAAACAGAGTACGTTCGCCACTCTTGATTTACACGATTTTCATGACGAATTGGTCGTACTTTCAGGCACATCAGAAAATGTTGCCCTGATGCACCGCATTATGGAAGAAACCGGCAGCGAAGATCCCGATGTTTGGCTGCCACTGCTCTATCAGGCTGTATCTGGTAAAACATCCACTTAGTTCGAAGGAGAAAAGCCGAACGCAAATATTCACTGAAATATAAGCACATAGGCCGTCTGAAACTGTTTTCAGACGGCCTTTTACTTTCCTGCCGTTTACGGACGGCCTCACCCATCCGCCGCACAATGCGGCGTTTCTCATTATTCGTAGGAGATTTCGATGAAACTGTACAAAGTCAAAAAAACAGCGGTGGCATTAGCTTTCGGTCTGATGGTTGCTACCTCTGCCCCGACGATGGCGAGCGGTATTCCGGTTTTCGACGGTGCCTCTGTCGCCCAAGCCATTCAGCAGGGTGTTCAATTGGGGCAACAAATTCAAAACCAGATCAAGCAAATTACCGAATTGAAGAACCAAGTCAAAGCCCTGACCGGCAACCGCAATTTGGGCAATATCCTGAAAACCGACGCACTTGAACAACTGCCTGATGAGTGGAAATCGGTTTATGATGCAGCCATGCAGACGAAAGGTGGGAACTTTAACAATCTATTGAGTTCCAAAGGCTATAATCAAAACGCGGATAATGAGCGTTTGATCAAACATTTTGATCTGACTCTGAAAGCCATCAAGGATTCAGAACTACGCTTTCAAAACATTAAGGCGTTGATGGATAGGGTAAATACTACCCAAGATGCCAAAGCGGCCGCAGACCTGCAAAACCGTATTTCCTTGGAAAAAGCCTATATCCAACAGAATCAAACTCGGCTGGATATGATGGAACGGTATATGGCACTGGATGAAAAAGTTCAGTTTAAGAAACAACAGGCATATGATAACTGTCTCCGCGATAACAGAATCAATAACACAAACAAATCGTGTAGTTAAACCATTAATAGGACATCTGAAATGAAACTTCATCTATTGGGATTGCTCTATGCAACATTATTATTGTCCGCCTGCGGTCAATCCGAAGAAGAGAAGTTTTATGAGAAGATGAACAAGGATATGGAAATCAGTAAAATTCAACAAAAACGTGATAATTGTATTCGAGATAACAGAATCAATAACACGAATGTGGATTGTGATAAAAAATTTCCTGTTCCTGAGAAATAACTACCGCATAACCCTGCAAAACCACCGTTTCGACGGTGGTTTTCTTATTGGAGACGTTTATGTCAACCTTTTTTGCCGACGTGGCCAAAACGCTCGGGGCGGATTTGGGGCAGAACCTGCTGGATAAGACTGGCGACTTTATCGGACAGGTTACACCACTGTTCGTCGCCTGTTTTTCTTTTTACGTACTGCTTGTCATTTGGGATTATTACAATTCTAGCCTTGATGTACTGGCCGTGGATTTTCTCAAGAAATGCTGCGGATGGATGTTGATTATCGGGCTCTCGTTGGCTCCGGCGACTTACATGAAATTGGCCCATATCATTTACAGAATGCCAGACGAGATTGCCGGAATCTTTGCCGGCGGCTACAAAGTGGATGCGTCAGCAATGGATGCCAGTTGGAAATTGTTGATGGACTTATTGGATACTATTTCAAAACTTCATGAAAAATATCAATGGTATGATATTGGAGTTCATTTTGGAATAGTTATCAAGATAGGTTTAGTTATCACGATTTGCGGGGCATTGGTTGTCGGGCTGTCTTTTGCATTTTATATGGTTGCTAAGGTATCGCTGGCATTGGTGTTGATGATAGGTCCTGTATTTCTCGGCTGCCTACTGTTTCCAGCAACGCGTCAGTACGCGATCAACTGGATCGGCCAGTGTCTCAACCATATTCTGACCTGCACGATGTTTGTCTTGTTGGTTAAAGTGCAGATGGCGGCATTTGATAAGGCAATTAACATGGCTTTAAATGGGAGTGCCTTCGATTATGTTTCTGCTGAAATACTACCACCGCTGTTTTTGTTACAAACCATCATCTTCCTAGTCGTCGTTTTCAACATTCCGAGTATTGCCTCAGCATTGACGGGTGGTGCGGCTGTGTCGGGAGCTTCCCGTCATATGATGTCTCTCGCAAGTGGTTTAGGTACGGCGGGCCGTTTAGTAGGTCGGGCCGGGACTGCCACACTCAATGCGGCCTCCAATCGCCGTAGCGGCGGCGGTGTCTCCCCAGTGTCCAACAAACGCCCATCTTAATTTAATCGATAGGAGTCAAACATGACTGCACGCCTGTCTTGGGTAGCATATATCCAGTATTTTGTTATAGGAATCCTGCTCTATCTGTTTGTTGTGTCTTCCGCCTTTGCCGTTATTTCAGGGATGCTCGGATTGGCATTGGGTAAAAGCGCAGCACAAACGGTATTCTACGGTCTGACACTGCTGTATCTGGTTGGGTTCGGTTGGATACTGTTCCGACTTTCCTGTTGCCGTGCCTATATGGATGAGACCGGTGTATGGTATTACAGCGGTCTTTTTCCGTGGTCTGAAGGCATTCGCGGCATTCGCTGGGAAAACTTCGATCAGGCGCAGTACCGACAAAGTATTTTCGGCTGGGCTTCTCATAGTTATACCATCTACCTGCTCGACAGATATGGAAGAAGCGTTACGGTCAAAAACCTGCATAACGGCCGCGACTGGAGCGCGTTTGTTAATGACTATGCCTTTGATAACATCAAATAAAGGGAAGGAAATTCCGTTATGAAAATGTTGCTAGGAGTCGGTATCTTGTTCGGTTTGGTATTTATTGCCTATTTGAACCGTCATAACAACATCGGTCCTGCCATTATGATGGCTTTGGTGTTCCCTATCGCATTGGTAGGAATGGTCAGTTCCGACCGCAGAGATTGGTACGACAACTGATTTTATACCTGAGCGTTAAAAGCCCGACAGTATCCACTGTGCGGGCTTTTTTGTACTTTTAAAAAAGGAAACTGATATGAAAGTGATTTTATTGGCTGCACTTGCCGCCGTTCTGGCCGCCTGCTCCTCAGCACCCAAACAACCTTATGGGCAGGCATTTCCGATTAACGTTCAGCAACATACCGGAGCACGATAATGTTTTTCCGTAAAAAAACCAAACAACCGCAGAATGAAGAACAGTTCCAGAAAGAGCAAAAAAAACGCATCGGCAAAGAAGTAGATCAAATGATCCGGATGGCACTGGGATTTGAAAAAACCTTGGTGGATATCGCACAGCAAAATGCAAGCACTTGGAAGCGCGTCGGCATTGGCGGACTAGTTATTGCAGGTTTGTCTGTTGTTGCCGTTACCAGTCTTACGCCCTTAAAAGAGGCCTTTCCCTTTGTTATCGAAGTAGATAAGACCACGGGAGAGACCAATATCGTAACTACTATTAAAAACAAACAGATGACTTACGATGAAGTGATTAACCGGCACTGGCTGCGCCAATATGTCATGTTCCGCGAAGGTTATAACTGGAATACGGTTCAGGCGACCTATGATACGACAAAACTCTTCAATTCTCCCGAAGTTCAAGCCAAATACCGAGCTTTTTACGAAAGTCCAACTGCACCGCATAAGGTTTTGAAACAAAATGCCGAAGTGCTTGTAAAGGTGACCAATATCTCGTTTGTAGGCGATATGGCGCAGGTACGATTTGAAAAACGGTTGGTTCCTGTGGGCAATTCCGAAATCAAACCGGCACCGCCGCAAAAAATGATTGCCACTATTGCCTTTGAGTTTAAGACAACTCCAATGACCGAGTCGGTTCGAGATATTAACCCCCTGGGCTTTCAAGTGTTAAGTTACAACGTTACCGAAGAGGTTGCGCAATGATGAAAAAAACCTTGCTGATAACCGGCCTTGTGGCCGGTTTGTCTTTTCAGACGGCCTTTGCCGCAGTCAATCCCAACCGCTCACCATATGACAAAAGGATTCAAAGTATCAACCATAATCCCTATGATGTTGTGGTTGTAAGGGCAAAAGTCGGATATGCAACTTTGGTTCAGTTGGAGGAAGGAGAAACGGTTGATGTCGCCAATCCCGTGAATGAAGGTTTGGTAACGGGATATGGTAAGGCCTGGGGGGTGAAGGTTCGCGGAAACAACATTTTTTTCAAACCAACCAAACCCCAACCGTCCACCAACTTATTGATGGTATCCAACAAAAAACGCCGCTATTCGCTTGATTTAAAAATGGCAGATCAAAATCATCCGCCTACGTTTGTATTGGAATTTCTCTATCCGAACGATGTCCGCAAACGGCAACGGGCTGAAATGTCGAAACAGCTTGAAGCTGCTGCCGTTTTACGTGCAAACGAAGCACGTAATCCTAGCGGTGGCGACTATAACCGGAATTATTGGGGGCGCGGCAAAAAATCATTGGCACCGACCGAAATTTACGACGACGGCCGTTTTACCTACTTCCGTTATGACAATGCTAAAGATTTGCCGGCCGTATTCAGGGTAAATGCCGATGGATCTGAAGCTGCCGTAAACAGTCATGTTGAAGGCGATACGTTAATTGTCCATGAAACGGCAGAAAAATTTGTTTTGCGGCTGAATAACGCAGTTCTCGGTATAGAGAACCGCAGTTACAACCCGCAAGGTAAGTTCAATCTGACCGGCAGTACTCAAAGCCGAACCGTCCGTATGAAAAAGGATAAAAAATGAAACAAAACGAAATCAGACCCGATGATGAACAACCGAGCCTGCAAGAACGTATCGGTGACAACAGTATTGAACGCGGCATTCCTACCGACCTGAATGTTAAAAGCAGGAGCACCATGAAAAACATGATGTTCCTGTTTGCTGCATTGGCTGTTGCCGGAGTTTCCGCAGCCGCTCTGTTCAATTATTCCGGAGGTTCCGACGAAGTAGAGAAAAAAACGGAAGAGGAAGTGGTTGACGGTAAGGCAGACAGTAAAAATTTTAAAGCAGAGCAAGATGAAATTTTAGAAATGGCTCCCGATACTCCGCCAGCCGCAGCATCCGAGCCTGCCGCGGCGAGTGAAGCAAGATCTGCATCAAATCCACAGCTTACGGAAACGGACCCTGAAAAGGGCTCTGAAACGGGCGGTACAACAGAAATTCCGCCTGACGAGCGTTTTAATGTGGACCTATCCCCTCAAGGCATGGATGAAGGAACAGTTTCAGGCGCTGCGGCAGCGACACTTACTAACATACGCCCTGATAGTACGGTTGTCGGAGAAACGGATGTAGGTTCGTCAATCTCTTCGGGCAACCCGCTAACCGCAAGACTGAGCCCTGGAAATTATAAGCCTACCGTTGCTGAGAATCGCGGCGACTTAACCTATGTGTTGAATCGCGGTACGGGTATTCCCTGTGTCACTACCACAAAGATTGTCACAACCCATCCCGGTTTAGCCCGTTGCCAAGTGGCACGTGACGTCTATTCGGCCAACGGCAAGACGCTGCTGGTTGAGCGTGGTTCTACCATTATCGGCGAACAGACTTCCGCGCTGACACATGGTCAGGCCCGAGTTTTTGTTTTGTGGAATACATTGGAGACACCGGAAGGCATCCGTGTGGCCCTGGACAGTCCCGGCGGCGATTCGCTCGGCGCATCAGGGCATCCTGCCAAAGTGAATTATCACTTTTGGCAGCGGTTCGGCGGTGCCATCATGATCAGCATGATTGGCGACATAGGCAACGGATTCAGTAACGGACAGAACCGCACGTCGGGTAATAACAACCACATTTCGTATGAAAATACGAGCGATGCTACACAGGAAATGGCTACCGAAGCCCTGAAGAACAGCATCAACATTCCACCAACCGGATACGTCAATCAAGGCACGGAAATCATGGTCTTTGTTGCCCGTGATGTAGATTTTTCAGGGGTATATGAAAACGTAACCGTCTCCAACCGATATTGACCCGAAGCCGCTCACTTAAAAGGAGCGGCTTGTTCTATAACTGCCTCTGACTGGCAGTTATAGAACAAGCCGTTAATAACAAAGGAATATGTAATGGTTCACGATAATTCTGTTTCGTCACGCAATCTACTGGACAAGTTGAAGCTGACGGAATATCTCAATACCCCTGGAGTAACCGAAGTATTCATAAACCGACCTGGGGAAGTGTTTCTTGAAGATGCCGACGGCTGCCGCCGTATTGAACGACCTGATTTACCCCTGCCCGTATTGGAAAAACTGGCAAATACGCTATGTACTTACAATAAAAAGCATATCTCATACGAATCCCCCATTCATTCGGTAACGTTACCCGACGGTGAGCGCGGCCACATCATGATGTCCCCCAGTTGCGAAAACGGAACGGTTGTTTTTGCTTTCCGCAAACCTTCGAACAGCCGTTTCACGATGTCGGACTATCTTGATACAGGTCGTCTGAATGGTTTTAACGACGTATCGGGGCACGGCGTGGCAGAACGTCGTACAGAGTCAGAAATCGAAATAGAGAGCCGCTGGGTCCGTGACGTATCCGACAGGATGAAGCTACCGTATGACGTCAAACTGACCGACTGGCAGTACAAAATGTTGGAACATAAAGCCAACGGCGAACTGAATGAATTTTTCAGAATTGCGATAGCACAGAGGTTGAATATTTGCATGGTAGGCGGTACGGGGTCGGGTAAGACTACGTTTACCAAGACACTGGCCGACATGATTCCCGCTCATGAACGGCTGGTTACTATTGAAGACACTCACGAACTCGATCTACCTTTGCACGCTAACCATGCACATTTGTTTTACAGTGGGCACATCACAGCCAAAATGATTATTGCGGCGTGTATGCGGCTTAAACCGGGACGGATTTTTTTGACGGAATTAAGGGGTGATGAGGCTTGGGACTATCTTGCCGCTCTTAATACCGGACACCCGGGAGGACTGACTTCCGTTCATGCAAACAGTGCTCGTGATGTTCACTACCGCATCATGCAGTTGGCCAAAGAATCAGCTACCGGCCAAACTATGGATCCCGGTTATATTCTTAACACTGTCCGTTCCACTATTGACGTTATCTGTTACTTTGAAAAAACCCGCATGACCGAACTTTACTTCGATCCTGTCGAAAAATACTACGCTATGCAAGGGCGTTTACAGTAATACAAGGTCCTCTGAAATGGGTTAAGGAGCAATGATGAAAATTCTGAAGAAAATCTTACATGATCATACGTATTTGAGGGGTTTATGGATAACTCTTTTCTGTCTGGGTGCATTAGGTTACTCGATGAATATACCCAATACCATGATGAATTTAGTACCTACTACCTGGTATAGCTTATATATTGTCACTTGGTTAATCTATATTATGGTTAGAGTAGTAGTGGATACTTTCCGGAGCGTGTTGGATTTTGGGCTTGTTATGAATTTATTATATTCATCCGCAATGTTTGTATTAAATCTCAATTTAGGTGTGACGTTGAATTATTACGGGCGTACCGAGTTTCAGATTTCCGATCCTTTTGGGATATTTTTTCTCATTTGCTGTACGGCGGTTAACCCTCTAACTCGAATGATTGGCATGGTTGTTGATTACATTGCTGCCAAAATTGAGCATAAATTCGCACCACCTCCACTTGGAATTGCCAAAATCAGCAGTTCAGAGAAGTAGATCGGTGGGAACTAAGGGGGCGAAATAAATTGCCACATTTTTAATTTTATAAAGGAAGGTCTTCGTAATGCCATACGTCAACAAAATCGAAATTATGGGCAACCTAGGACGTAATCCAGAATTACGGTATATGCCCGACGGTCGGGCGGTTACGAACGTGTCGGTAGCCGTACAAAAAACGTGGAACGACCGTGAGACGCACGAACAGAAAGAGCGCACCGAATGGTTTTCCGTCATATTGTACGGAGGACAGGCAGAAACCGTATGCAGACTGATGGAAAAAGGTGACTGCCTGCAGGTATGGGGGGAAGTACAGTCACGGCAGGTTAAGGGGCGAGATGGCGCTGAAAAAACCGTGTTCGAAGTAATTGGCAAAGAAATGCAGATTATACGAACCAGCCCTCGTGAAAAGGTTTCCGGCGGTATTCACGACATGATGAAAACCTCCGTCGGACAGCCGGTTCAGAAATAACGACTGACACAACCACCTGCTGCATACTGAGTTTTCTATGCCCGCCTTTTGGCGGGCATTATTTTGGAGTATTTGTAATGAGAAAACCCGTAACCGATATTCTGCTATCCCTGCTACTAGCTATTACTACCATATGTGTCGGTCTGTATTTAGGAGCGGTGGTTTATACGAAATGGCTGGGACTTAAAACTGCACCGTCGTTATCTTTGCTTTATACCTATTGGCATCATTTCGACCGGTTACCGCAAGGCATGGTTTTTCCGCTGAAGGTTTCGACGGTAGTTGCAGCCGCCATCCCTGTTGTCGGACTGATTATGTTACTGGTCTCGGTTCTGAGGGGAAAAAGAAAGGAGTTGCACGGTTCATCAAGGTTTGCGAGCGAGCGTGAAATCAGGAAATCAGGGTTGTTGGACAACCCGTCAGCAAAGAAACGCAAAAAGGGAAAAGATGTGCCGGACCTGATTTTGGGCAAATACAAAGGGAAATATCTACGTTGGTCAAACGATGGCTTTCTCTACTTGGCTGCCCGTACCCGAAGCGGTAAAGGTATAGGTTTTGTTATACCCAATTGCCTGCACTACCGACACAGTATGGTGGTCAACGACATAAAGAAGGAAAACTTTCTAATTACCGCCGGATTCCGCGCCAAACACGGGCAGAAGGTATTTTTCTTCAATCCGTCAGGAACGATGCCTTACCACACCGAAGAGCCTGACGCGCCGTTGATCAGTCATCGTTGGAATCCGCTGACTTATGTACGCCGCGATCCTGTCTATACCTATAAGGATGCGCTGTCCGTGGCGGCGATTTTTTATCCGCTTAAAAATGACGATAAGGACGGCTCGAATTTTTGGCAAGAAGCTGCACAGAAATTGTTCACAGGACTGTTGCTGTATTTGATTGAAACAGAGAAGGAACGTGATCTCAATCTAATGCAAAATATGACAACAATGACCAATCTTTTCCGACTTACCTCCCCCGCCAACGGTAAGACTTTGAAGGAATGGATAAATGACGAACTGGAATTGCGTGCTATTTCTTCTACGGCAAGTCTTAGTAGAAACTGCGTATTCTTACTGAGGGATTTTCTCCAAAAAGCAGACAAAGAGGCGGCAAGCGTCTTATCAACAATGAATGCACCTTTGTCAATCTTTCTTGATCCTGCGGTAGAGGCTGCTACAAGTGGCGACGATTTCCGCTTAGATAGACTGCGCATGGAACCGACAACCATCTATTTGGGTGTTGCTCCCAACGAATTGAAAATATATAGCACGCTATTGAAACTGTTTTTCAGCCAGTTATGCGATGTCAATGTCCAGCAGGGTCTGCCGTCTGACAACCCCAAATTGAAATACCAGTGTCTGTTGCTATTAGACGAATTTACTGCGCTGGGCAATATCCCTGCCATCGAAAAAGGGGTGGGCTATCTGGCCGGTTACGGTATCCGTCCTATTCTCGTCTTTCAAACTCCTTCGCAGGTGGAAGAAGTATATGGCAGTACGGCACGGCAGACGTTCTTCTCCAATTTTGCCGTCCGTATGATTTTTGCCCCTCGCGAACAAAACGATGCAGAAGAATTGAGTAAGTTGATCGGCTTTTATACCTATAAGGCGAAAGGAACGTCCCGTTCCCGAGGTAAAAGCAGCAGTAGCGGAGTGAGTATCAGCGATCAGAAACGTGCGGTTATGAATCCCGATGAACTCAAGGTCATGCCGAATTCCGACTGCATCATCAGTATGGCAGGGATGTCTGCTATCTATGCAGAAAAGATTATCTATGATGAAGACCCTGCCCTCAAAGATCGCGCTTTCCTGCCTATCCCACATGTTCCCGAGTTGAATGTACATCTTGAGGCAAAGAAACCGGCTGAGGTTTCTAAACCTGCATATGTTTCGCCAGAGGAGATGGAAAGTTTCAACTGGCGAGACGCGGTTAACGCTGAAGAACTAGCTCGTTCGGTACTGGAAGCGATTATTCCGGCCGGCAGCCCACCGGAATTTGTCGCGCAGATAGTTCCGGTGATTGCTCGCAACTGGGGCGAAGGCAGCCTGTCGGTTATTGCCGAGATTTTAAAAACCTCATCCGGCATCGAAATCAATCCGGAAGATTTGGAAGGGGCCACCTGATTTTTGAGGGGTGTATGTGAAAGCAAACGAAACCGTAAGACCGCTATTTCATAGTGGTCTT
The DNA here is from genome assembly GCF_001810355.1 of Neisseria sp. HMSC074B07. NCBI lineage: Bacteria > Pseudomonadati > Pseudomonadota > Betaproteobacteria > Neisseriales > Neisseriaceae > Neisseria > Neisseria sp. HMSC074B07. The sequence goes on from NZ_KV800969.1 coordinate 76,419, forward strand.
TGTTTTTTCATCAAGGAGTAAGAAATGGCAGATTATGACGAAATTCGGGCAGCCTTAAATCATATCGGAGCGGACGACCGAGATATGTGGATACGTATGGGGGCAGCCGTCAAAGACGAAATGGGTGAAGACGGTTTCCACCTGTGGGATGAATGGTCTCAGACAAGCGGCAATTACAACACCCGCGACGCAAAAGCGGCCTGGAAGTCGTTCAAAGCTGGACATATCAGTATCGGTACATTGTTTTATCATGCCCGGCAGAACGGCTGGCGGCCTGAAAAACCCTATGTTCCGCTTTCTGATGCCGAAAAAGCCCGGCGGCAGGCGGAATCCGAAGCAAAACGGCTTGAAGCAGAGCGGTTGCGGCAAGAAGGCTACGAACGTGTGAAGGGGACTGCGCAAAGAATATGGGCGCAGAGTGTGCCCGCCACATTGGCACACCCCTACCTTACTGCCAAAGGCATAACCGATCCCGCCGTAGTTTCAGGTATCCGCCAAAACGAATACAACGACAGCCTGAGACTGCAAATCCCTGTTTTCTACGACGGCCAACTATACAACCTGCAATCTATTGATCCCACCGGTGACAAACGCTTTTTGAAAGACGGTCGAAAAGACGGCGGTTATACGGTGATTGGCGATGCGTCCAAAATTTCAAACGGCGTGGTAATCGCTGAAGGTTTCGCCACCGCCGCCAGTATCCATCAAGCTACTGGACAGCCTGTTATCGTAGCTTTCGATGCTGACAATATGGTCAAGGTGTCCGAAACACTGGCGCGAAATCTACCATCCGACACCAAAGTAACGATTGCGGTCGATAACGATGCGTCGGGAAAAGGTTTGCATTCTGCCCGGCAGGCGGCGGCCTTTTTCGGAGATCGTGCCGTGGCCATCGAACCGGAATTCAGTATGCAGCAGATTCAGAAGTTTCAACAGACGGCGGGAATGGATAAACAAGGCAGACCGAAACTGCCGAGCGACTACAACGACCTGCACCAGTTGGCGGGCATCGAAGCCGTCAGAAAGGCTTTGACAGAAGGTCGGAATCTGGCCGCTCCTGCGTCCGAGCATCGCATACAGCTTGATACAGATATGGAGCAGGCGATTGCCGACGAGATTGCTGAATGGCAGGCACGGCAGCAAGCAGCGGATCGTGGTCATACGGCAGAATCCTCGGACAGGTCGTCTGAAAGCCCTGCATCCGAACAGTCCGGCAAACAGAAGGAAGAAGAGATGATTCAGCAAACCGAAACATTGCAAGCTGTAACCTCAAGTCAGGCAGAAGTCAACGGCATCGAATACGCGGAAAAACGACGTGAGCGGACAACCGAACCTTATCAGCCGATTGATCCCGATCATCCGTACGGCATCGGCCGTACCGGCAGTCATTTCGGCGACGCTCCACCGTTGGAAACAGATGAGCACGGCAAGGCAAAATATTTTTATGAATCCGACTTTGCCAAGTATCAACTCGATGATGCCAGAACGGATATACGTTATGTCCGCACCTCACCCGAAGCCATACAGAAAGACTTGGATGCTGCGGGAGACATCAATTTTTATTACGGTATTACCGAAAGTGGGCGGACGGTCATGTTTACCAAGACTGAACAAGGTTGGCAGTCGCCGCAGCCCGGCAACCGTCCCGTCCCAGCTCAAGATAGAGCCGAGCCGCCTCCACAACGGGAATCGGATACCGAACCGCTGCTGGCTTTGCAAAATGAGGGTAGAAAAGCCGTTCTCGATCTGAACTACAATATCCCGCCTGACAGTATTGCCCACCGTTATATCGTTTCAGACGGTAAATATATGTCTGCCGAAAACGGCACGACCGTAATGTTTACCGACAAAGGCAACAAATTGAGCACAGCTCGTTCTGATGCGCAAACCGTCAATGATATGTTGGAAGTAGTCAAAGAAAAAGGCTGGGACAACATCAAACTGACGGGCAGCAAAGAATTTAAGCGTGCGATGTTTCTTGCAGCAGAAAGCCGGGGAATCCGTACCGCCGGCTACCGTCCGACCAAAGAAGATTTGGCTTATCTCGACCACCTGCGTGAGGAACGGGCATTGAACGGCGTGGAAGAACGGCACACGCGCGAACCGGTTAAAACCGGTGAAAGCAATTCTCCATCCACTCACCATAACAAAAATCCTGATAGGTCATCTGAAAAGGCAGTGCCAACCCGCGAACAGTCATCCGTACCTGCCGAGGGCGAGCGTATCGTGACCGTAGGCAGTGCCCCCTATCTTCATAATGCCCAAAATAAGGAAAGCCCGTATATCGTACTGGAACGAAGTGGCAAAGAGCGCACGGTATGGGGCGTGGACATTCCTGACGCAATGGAACGCAGCGGCGCAGAAGTCGGCGACCGCATCCGGCTTCATTCGTTGGGCAGGCAGCCGGTAGAGGTGGAAGTACCGATTTACGACAAAGACGGCAAAGTTACCGGTATGGAAACAAAGGCTGCATACCGTAACATGTTTGACATGGAAATCGTACGCGAACAGGAAAAACAGAAAGAGCATGAAACCTCTGTCTCGCAACCTGACACCGCCGCCCTGTCGAAGGCAGACGAAATGCTGGCGCGGAGCAAAACACCTTCCGAGGCCACCATCAATACTTCCCATACCGCCGATACCCAAGCAGGCGTGCCGTTACAGGGTATAGGTCAGGGTGAAATACCTGCCGAAGTGGCGGTACGCGCGGCCAAGATGAAATCTGACGCGCTGGATACCCGGCTGCAATCGTCCAAAGCCGTCTATATGACCAAGGCCGGAAAGCTGTCCAAAGCCAACAAATCCCACCTGCAATTCCACGAACGTAACGTTATGGATGCAATTCGGGGGGTGAAAGGAGATGCACGAAAACTGGCCTTGGCCAACTATTACGAACATACCGCCGAGAAAATGAAGGGGTCGAAACTGGATTTACCCAAACCGGTTCAGATACCAAGCCCGCAGCATTCGTTGGGTCAGGTACGGCAACAGAACGACCGGGATCGGCAGCATGAGAAAGAGCAGGAAATGGAACAGGGTCGTTAATTTTCTCTTTCAACCATACGGTCTGAAACAGCATTGTTTCAGACCGTTTTTTTTTCGGAATAAAACGATGGCAGATGAACTTCAACAACCGGGCAGAAGGGGAATTGTGAAATCTCAAGACAACATCGAGCGTGTGAGTAATGCCGACATTCCCGAGTTTTTGAAACTGATGATTGAGTCTGGCGAAATTACCCAATGGAGGGAATTCCCGAACCGCTTTTTTGTCAATGGCGTGGACAAAGCAAGAATTATTTGGCACACGGACGAACAGGAGTTCGGTTACGCCTACCTCAACGAACTACCGAAAGAACAGTTTGAGAAATTCCGAGATACCTACAACCATATCCGTACACTGCACAAGGCAGAGAAAGAGCATCTGTACAGTGCACAGGAGGGGGCATTGGAAAAAACAGGCGTTAAGGAAGAGCCCACTATCCGGGACGTAGTACCGTCATCTCCTGAAGAACGGCTACTCGCCGCCAAACATCGTTACCTGATGCAGGATACTTTTTTGACACAACCCGAGAGACAGAAGCGGCAATTTAAAGAGTATCTGATGGAAAAAGCAATCCACGACATGCCGCCCGATATGCAAATAAAGGCGCGGGCTAATTTTTACGAGTCGCAGATTATTGAAACTGCCAAGGAAGGTTTTGATCCGATACGGTGATTCTCCTTTTCTCTATTGAATTTCACCCTTTAAGGCCGTCTGAACATCAGACGGCCTTATTTTTGAGTAATCGTATGAATAATGAAAATGGCAAAAGCAGCCCGATCAGGGTGTTCGGTCTCTCTGAAAGTGAACAGTTATCATTGCGCGCGTTGGCTGTCATGCGATACGGCAAAGATAGTATTTCTCTACTGCTTAAGAAAACAGCACAATCTTTATTAGAACAAGCCGCAGAACCCGAACCAGTTTCACTGCCGCCGCCCAAAAGCAACAAGCGCATTACCGTCCGACTACCGGAAAAAGACCGTGCATATTTGGAAGAGGCCGCTAAAAGGCGTGGCGGTACGATCAACGATGCAATACGCGACATCATACAGACACATATCAGCCGCCATCCCATCCTCTCCGCCGTCGAGCTGGACGAATTACACCATTCAAATTACCAGCTTTTGAGTATCGGACGAAACCTCAACCAAATCGCCCACAAACTCAATGCGGGCGAACCTGTCTCTCTGACATCACAATACATCGCCGAACTGCGCGAAATCATCAACAACCACACCGAGCGCGTCGGGCGGGTACTGCATACCCAGCGAAGGCGTAAAAAATAAGGAGGCAGACTATGGCGACCAATCCCATAGACGACTGGTTTTTAGGTTATAAAACCCGTGCCGTCAAATCCAAAGACCGGGGCGGCTTGTATTTGGGTAACGGCCGCCGCCCGTCAAAACCGTTGAAATCTGGCAGTGGCCTAACCAACCTTAAGGCCGCCGCTCTCAAGCACCCCGAAGTAATGGTAAAAATACCTCGTCGCCTCAGCAGTAATTCAAAAGGGATTGCCGGAGTACGCGGCCATTTGGACTATGTATCACGCAACGGCAAGATACAGGTTGAAACCAATGACGGCGAACGCCTAAACGGTAAACGGGAAGTACGCGACTTGGTGGAGGACTGGAAACGACTGGGAATTGCCGAACACACCAAGCATAAAGAGGCATTGAACATCGTACTGTCGATGCCGCCAGGTACACCGCCGCAAGCCGTACTGGATGCCGCCCGAAACTTTGCTGCCGAGCAATTTGAGGGACACAAATACGCCTTTGCACTGCATCACGAGTCGGACAAAGAGGGGGAGCCGCCGCATCCACACGTCCACCTATGCGTACTAGTGCGTAATCAATTCGGTGATCGGCTCAATCCGCGTAAAAACGACCTGTTCGAATGGCGTGTTCGCTTTGCCGAAAAACTCCGGGAAGAAGGTGTACAGTGCGCCGCCACTAGACGACAGCATCGAGGAATAACGCAAAAACCGGAAAAAGGCGTCTTTCGTGCCATAAAATCTCGCGGCCAAGTACCGGACCGCTACCGGCAACAGGCTGAAGAACTGATTGAAGCCGTCAAACACAACGAACGACCGACGCATCAGTCTTGGAAGAAAATAATGCACACCCGCGGACTGATAGTGGATGAGTACGGCAAAATAGCCAAAGAGCTGTACAAAATGGGGCATAAGACCGAAGCACGTATCATCAGCCGGTTGGCCAAAGAAACCGCCGCTCAGCCGCGTGATACTAAGGCTCAGCAACAGTTTGATACAGCCCTCAACAACGGCATGACTGCTGAAAAACTGACCCAAAACCTGAAGCATCAACTTGATGAAAGCGAGCAATTCAGCAATCTGGCACGAAAATTGTCGGAAAGCGGACATAGAGCGGAAGCGAAGCTTATGCAGGATTTTGCCGTTGCGGCAGCCGGTCGATCCATTGTCGGAGAAACATCAGTGGAACGCAGCAATACCCAATCGGCAGAAAAACCGTCCCTGCATCATGAACACGGGGATGACGGATTGACACGGTAGTTTTGAATCCGTACATACGACAAACCATATTTGCAGAAACCAATACAGCAACGATAACCCGGCCGCAGCACTGGAAACGGTGCTGCGGCCGGGCTTTTTTGTTTATAGGAAATACACACCTCACTTGCTATCAATTTACAAAAATGATAGCATTTGACAGTATTCAAACAACCTCGAAAGGAACGGATATGCCTTCCATTACAGTCAGAAACCTATCCGAAGAGACCCATCGAGCCCTTAAAGCACGCGCATTAGCCGCCGGTCGGAGTACGGAAGCCGAAATACGGCTGATACTGGATCAAGCTGCACGTCCCAAACAACGCATCCGTCTTGGTTCACTGTTATCTGATATCGGCCGGGAAGCAGGAGGCGTGGATTTGGACATAGAACGGCAAGAGCAAACTGAGGTACGGTTCTAATGATTCTGCTGGACACCAATATCATTTCTGAACCGCTCCGCCCCAAACCTGATTCTGCCGTCATCGCTTGGTTGGACAGACAACCGGTGGAAACACTATATCTTTCCAGCATTACCGTGGCGGAACTGCGTTTCGGCATCGCCATCCTTCCCGAAGGCGGAAAAAAACGGCTGTTGTTGGAAAAACTGGAAGAAACAGTATTACCTGTATTTTCAGACCGTATTTTGGATTTTGACATCGAAGCTGCCGTTGCTTACGCCGAAGTTCGTGCAACAGCGCGGGCGGCAGGATTCACTGTTGCGGCGGCAGACGGCTATATTGCAGCCATAGCGCGTTACCACCATATGACGGTAGCTACCCGAGATACGACTCCGTTTACCGCAGCCGGATTAAAAGTCATCAACCCGTTTCTAGGTGGTAAATAAATAGTCCATACCAAACAACAGTCTCTCTCAACCGACTGATAAACAAAAAAAGCCCTGCGGCCGTACAAATTTCTTGTACGGCCGCAGGGCTTTTTTTGTTTTTTGATGAGTCAAACTGTGCAAATCATATTGTCTGTTGGCCAAATAGAATGGACAATTTGGTTGTGGACAATTTAAGTCCTGATTATTTTAAATTAGCCAATTTCAAAGGTATTTATTTGATGGGTAATTAGAGCATACCCAAAATAACCAGGAGCAACATTTATGATTACAGATGGCATGAAGACTTTAATTGGAAAAAAATATTACCAACTCTCCCGTGATGAGAAACTTATTGTTTCAGATATATTTAAAACAGGGAGAAAACATGGTTTCAAATTGATTGTCAATTTACCGTCGGATGCAGATGAAGACCTCAAAAAATCGTTACAGAATGGCGTTTGGGGTATTCGTGAGATGGAACATAAAGACGCGATTGGTCTCGTTGTTCAAGTAGAAAAAACATGAAAGCAGCGAGAATCTACCAACGTGTCAGCACCAAAGAACAAAATCTCGAGCGACAAAACGCCCTAATTGAACAAGCTAAAGCTGAAGGTTACTACATTGCGGGTGTCTATAAAGAAAAGGCCTCCGGTGTCCGTGCTGATCGACCTGTGCTGAATCAACTGATTGCAGACTTGCAAGAAGGCGATGTGATCATCACCGAACATATCGACCGCATCAGCCGTTTGCCTTTGGCAGAAGCGGAAAAACTGGTCGCCCGCATCCGCGAAAAAGGTGCGTTCCTGTCCATTCCCGGCATTATCGACCTGAGCCAAATCCAAACCGATTCCGAAATTGCCAAAATTGTTTTGGACAGCATACAAACCATGCTGCTCAAAATTGCCCTACAAACGGCCAGAGACGACTATGAACAACGGCGTAACCGTCAAGCCGCCGGCATTGCTGAGGCAAAAAAACAGGGACTTTACAAAGGCCGTCAGGCAAATATCCAAAAGCATAAACTGATTGTCAGCCTACGCCAAAACCATACCCTTCAAGAAACGGCCGCTCTAGCCGGATGCAGCGTATCGTTAGTCAAAGTGGTAATGCGGCAACACAAACAATCTCAAATCCCAAAAGAGGAATGAAAATTGGCTACGTTAATGCAGAAAGACGCTTTAATAGAACGAGTTGCCAGTGTACAGGCACTTATTTCACGCAAAACACCCTATTCGGAGGTGCGCTCGGAAGACCAAAAACGCATTGCTGAGTTGCGTGGTTTCCTATATGACACCAAACCGGAAAATATCGACTTCGGCCGAGTAGTGGAGGAGTGCAATACCTTACATCAAAAATATTCAATCATGCCTAACATCGAATGGGACGTATGATGTCGGACAGACGAGAAGCGTTGATTTTCCGGCATTTGTGGAATGACTTGATTTCCGAACAACAGGTTAGTCCAGTCAAATCTCCGAAAGGATTTGTATTGGGAGGACAACCCGGAGCAGGTAAATCAAATTTAGTAGGAATAATCCGTCAAGAATTGAATCGAAACGTTCTTATCATTAATGGCGATGAGTTCCGTCGTTACCATCCTAATTTTGACGGCATACAAGAACAATATGGTATTGATTCTCCCAAACATACAGCCGCCTTTTCAGGACATATGACCGAACGAGTAATAGAAAAGGCATTACGAGAAGGATATAACATCAGTGTAGAAGGTACATTTCGCACTACTGAAACGCCCATGAGAACGTTGGAAAAAATGCGTGAACATGGCTATGAAACTGCCGTCTATATACAAACAGCACCATCAGAAGTAAGCTGGCAAAGCACCTTGGAACGTTATCAGGTAATGGAGCTGCTTGGAGAAACACCAAGGGCAACGCCCAAAGAACATCATGACTTGGTTGTTAAGTTGTTGCCACAAAATGCGGACACCGTGTTTTTATCAGGCAAGGCCGATGTATTTAAAGTGTTTTCCCGTGAAGGATTGATATTTGATAGCAGGATATATAAAGGACAAATCCCGAGTATTATCATCGACCAAGAGTTGCACCGAAATACGCGCCGTCTTGAAATGTTGGAATCTCGTATTAAACAGGAATCTGACGTTCTGTCAGATTTTCAGAAAAAGGTTATTTATGAAGCAGAAAAACTGATAGCAGGATTACAACCTGCTGACCAAGTTCATGCAAAGATCAATCTTTACGATAGTCAGCTTCAGCAGATTGAGCGGCAGATTTTAAATACAGATATTGGTTTTGACCGTTAAATTTAATAGGCTATCAATTTGATGGCCATTTTTTTATACGATAAAACAGAAAGATGTTAAATTTTAAGCTTTTACTAATTACAAATTTTGAATTAATGCGTAAACTTGATTATGTTACAAAATCAAGTTTACTTTATGAGTACCATTAAAATGACAAATCATGGCGGCAGCCGAAAAGGTGCTGGAAGAAAGCCCAAATCAGGTGGAAAAACCGTTGTGAAAAGGATTCCAGCTTCACTTGTTGGAGAAGTGGATAATTTAATTGTTCAAGCGCGTACTGAAACAAAGGTACCGATGGATGCGATGTTTCCGTCTAAAAATCCAATTGAATTACTAATCCCATTGGCTCTTGAGAAAATACCGGCAGGCTTTCCAAGTCCAGCAGAACCTTATATCGCCGAATACATAGACTTCAACAAATATTTGATTTCTAACCCTGCGGCCACTTTTTTTGCTCGGAGCGGCGGTCAATCAATGCTTGATGCTGGTATCGATAAAGACGACATATTGGTTATCGACCGTTCAGTCACTCCCAAGCACCGAGATATTGTCATGGCTGATTTGGGAAATGAATTCACTATTAAACGACTGCATAAATTTCCTGATGGCCGTATAGAACTTCATTCGGAAAACAGTTCTGGCGACTATCCTAATTTTTCCCCTAAAGAAGGAGATACTTGGGCAATTGTCGGTGTATTGCGCTTTATTATCAAAGATTATAGGTAGATAACATGTACGCGCTGATTGACGGAAACAGTTTTTATGCGTCGTGCGAGCGAGTATTTCGTCCCGAGTTGAAACATACTGCGATTGTCGTTTTGTCTAATAACGATGGTTGCGTCGTGGCACGTTCAGCGGAAGCTAAGGCGATGGGCATCAAAATGGGTGTGCCGTACTATCAGGTGCAACATTTAGAAAAACAAGGTCGTCTGAAAGTTTTCAGTAGCAATTATGAGTTGTATGCCGATTTATCACGTCGGATGATGGATACGATAGCAGGACTAGTTCCGTCTATCGAAGTCTATTCTATTGATGAATGCTTTGCAGACCTAACCGGCATGGAGAATCTTGCCGGGATTGGTCGTGAAATAAGAGAGCGGGTATTGAGATGGATAGGCATACCAACCTGCGTAGGTGTTGCACCAACAAAAACGCTGGCTAAGTTCTGTAATCATTTAGCAAAAAAATATCCGAAACATTTCGGCGGCGTAGTGGTTTGGACTGATTGGTCAGTGGCAATACAACAAAGGGCTTTGTCCAGTCAGTCTGTATCTGAAGTTTGGGGGATAGGTGACCGAACAGCGACTAAACTTAACAAACAAGGAATCGTCACTGCATGGGATTTTGTCAATGCTGATAGTTATACTTTACGCAGTTGCTATGGGGTAGCTATTGAACGTGTACAACGCGAATTGCAAGGTATTCCTTGTCATGAACTTGAAATTATTTCCGATAAAAAACAACATATTTTACGTAGTAGAAGTTTTGGAAAATCAGTAACTAAAATTGAGGATTTACAGGCGGCCATTAGCCACCATGTATCATCAGGGGCTGAGAAGTTGAGACAAGAAAAAACGCAAGCCTGTACTCTTAGTGTGTTTATTCAAACAAACCGTTTTAGAGAGGCACAGCCTCAATACTATGGACATCGGATTACTTCAATTTTTCCAACATCTGATTCTATTGTATTGAGTAGAGTCGCCCATGATTTACTGGGGAGTATTTATCGATCCGGCTTTGTTTACAAAAAATGTGGAATTGGACTTGGGGGGATCGAACAAATTTCACAAAGTGATTTGTTTGGTAGTCCTGTGACACATGAGGAATTGATGCAGAGTATTGATCAAATTAATACTAAATTTGGTAGGAATACCATTTCCCTTGCTGCTGAGAAATTGGGCCGACAATGGCATATGAGCCGTCAAAAATTGAGTCCTTGTTATACGACTAGGATAGATAGTTTTCTCGTAATACCATAATTTCGTAGAGAAGGAAAGATGTTTTTATGAACTATTTTCTTTTTTGAATCAATGGCATAAATAAAAATAGCCTAAATATAAATTTAGGCTATTGACAAACTTGCAGTAATAATGCAAAATAGAAAATGCCCTTGATTAAACAAGTAACGGCAATTACTGTTTCGTCAAAGGGATCATGTATCAGGGTTAAGGAATCAGACCTTGTAAAAACTATTTGTTTGTGTAGACAACAAGCGAATAGTACATGATTAGGGCTGGAAATGTCAATAAGTTTTACATTCTTATCAATTGGGGTTATGTGAAACAACGGACGAAGTACAGTATAAAAGTTGGTTCCAAGAATATAAGGAGCCAAACATGGCCTTGAATTCAATCATAATTTACGATAAAGGCTGGGTCAAAGTCCGTTACCGCCGAGTGCGAAACAGTGACCGAATCCTAGACGCGCATGATTATGGTTATGAATATTGGTGTTTCCCCGTTAAAACACGGAAGCATTAATAAATATAACTCTAAAGCCACCCAGAAATGGGTGGCTTTTCTGTCTTAGATAATGCCATTTTATCTATATGAGGAGTTATCAGCATTACTTTCGTATATCAGAAAAGGTCAAAAATTTTCTCAAAAATATAAAATCTGAGAAGAAAAGCCCGCCGTAGGGGGCAAGAGGAAAATAGGCGTGGCAATTTTGCAGGTTGCCGAAGGTGCCGGAAAAGTTGCCTAAGTCTATTTTCTTCTTGGGGGCGTGGGGACGTTTCTGCCGAACCTTAGAGAGGCGGTAACGGGGCTGCGGCGGGCGTTTTTTTCCGTTAATTTCCCTTCAGCATATATAAGGTCGTCTGAAATCGCCATTTCAGACGACCTTTATATCTTAGTCATTGTAAATAATTTGCTCTATCGTCCACCATGTATGCGGATAATTAGCCTTGAAATCTTCAATTTCCCATTGATAATCTTCATCATCAATTCCAGTGCCATAAATAAATTTTTTGTCAGAACCTATAAAATGTGTTGCCCTAATACAACTTTTTCTAATACTTGCTTCAATTTCAGAAACATTATCCAACATCAAAAACTTAATTAGGGCTTGGGTATCCAGCTTTTCTTTAAAACAAAACTAACTGTTCTTCCAATGTCAACAAGGGGGCAGTTATCTTCGTTTCGTCTTGACTGTGCTGTTTTGCGTCGAAAGCGGCTATTTTGTCGGCTTCAATTTCGGCTTTCATATAGTCTTCAAAACCGCCACGCAACCAATGCACCGTCCGCCATGCCGTATGAAATTCGTTTTTTAAACTGTCTCCATGTATGATTTTTGCGGGGATACCGTAAAAATGGCATTGCACAAAACACATCCACACACACAACACGTCTATATCCACCGCAACCGCTGCCATATGTAACGTCGGAACTTTTCCGCTATCGGCGATATGTTCAGCAAAGGCAAGCAAATTCGCACCGCTCCCGCAACACGGCTCAAGCAAGGAAACAAATCTTTGTTTTTCCAGTTTCTCCGCCGTGTCGATTCCTACCAGTTTCGCCATCACTCTTGACACTGACATCGGCGTAAAATACTGCCCGTTACGCTCGTTTGACGCGCCCAAGTCCATATAAAGCTCACCCAAAAAATCTTCGTAGCTCCCGACGTTTACCGCTCTAATGCAGCCCGAAGCCAAAACGCCCAAAAGGTCAGGAAAAATTTTAAAAGCCTCTTCTTTATATTCTCGGCGGATAGTGTGGTATCGCTCCTCGCGTATTTCCCAATCATCATCCCGCATATAACTATTAAAAATCGCAAGGGCTGCCAGCTCTACGAAATCACGAAAAACATCAGACGGTTTATATGTCGCACCGAATGAATAAATGAGTTTTTTCAGCTCTTTAACCGTGTTATCCATTTTTTGCTCCCGAAGGTTTCAGACGACCTTTGCCGCCCGAAACCGTTTAGCCATTACCACCAACTGTCATAGAAAACTGCTCGCCCCTCAGCTATCGCTAACCGCGCATTCGCTATAAAGGTTTTGGTTTCTGTAATGTCTTCGGGATAAATTTGCGAATCTCCAAAGAAAAAGCCTGGCGTGTATTCTAGTTTTTCATCATTTAAATCAGCTTCCAGCCGTTCTAAATCTTTGAGTTCTAGCCGCACAGTGCAACAATTAAATACATCGGCTTTGCCGCCTTTTTGCCGATATAGTTTTTCCATCCAGCCATGTAGATGGTTAAATTTCCGCCAGTACGCAAATTGATTCAGTTCTGCTTCATCGCGTTTATCTTCACTCACATTCACATCGGTTTGACGGTCGCCAACAAACTCGGCATTCATGGTGTAGCCGTACATATCAAGTCCCATTTGATAATCCTTTCATAAATGTTCATTCATAAATAATCAACCATCGGGGGCAGCGGCCGCCGTGTTGTGATGTCGTAAAAAATTTCAAAGCGCAAAAAGTCCAGACTGGCTTTGTGCGGCTTTTATCTTTGTCCGGTGCGCCCTCTGTGGCGTGGTGGAAAAGGTAGAAGCCGTGCAAAGACACTTGTCTTGGTCTGGACTTTTTGCGCTTTGAAATTTAGACATCAACCAACAACACGGCGGCCGCTGCCCCCGATGGTTGTTTCAAACCTTCAGCCGCTTTGCGGCGTTTCCGTCCTTTTGGGCGGAATTGAAAAAACGCTTTAGGGCGTTTTTTGGCACTCGTTGCCTATCCTGCGTCTTGTTTTGATTTGCTGTTTATATGGGATATAGGCGTTACTTTGAGGAGGTGATACGCATGGACTTGGATATGTGTGAATATACTGAAGTATGGAAATGTATTTATTTGATTATTTGACATACTAATTATATAAATAATGATTATTTATTATTTCTTTAGTATTTTTTGGATTAAGGATGTTGATTTTTGGAATAAATATGGATATATTGACACTTATATATGAATATAAGTGAATAGATACGTATATGAGCGATTTAGATGACTTCGTGAAGAATAATGCCCCGTCAGGCAAAAAATCCAAACTTGATGCCTTTGCCGGAGAGATTTTCACATTGAAAAACTTGGGTTACTCAGAAAAAGATATTCTGAGATTCCTGCTTGAAAAAAAAGGAATAAAAGTAAGCCAGCCAACTTTGAACAGGTTTATCCGTAGCCATATCGGTAAAACTATCATATCATCCGAAACAAATCATCAACCTATTAATGATTCCGTACAAGTCAGAAACAGACAGGTCAGTACCGTTACTCCGACAGTTCCTGCCCCTCAAAAAACTAACTCTAAAAAATCGCAACGACCAATCATTGGCAAGTTTGACTTGAACAGTGAAATTGACGTAGATGAACTGATGTAAAAAAGCCGTCTGATTAATTCAGACGGCTTTTCACAAGCAGAGATATACGCAGAAATCAATGTATCAAACAATCAAAAAATCCACTACCGCCGTTAGGTGACCTCGGTTTTCTATCGGCAGTTTCACGGCTACGATTTCGTTTTTCATGTCATGGTTGCGGCGGTTCTAGAGTGCTGCAAGGATTTTTCCACAAAACCTGTGCATATCCCTCCCTCAAAAACGTTCCATATCCTCCCAAACGTCAATATCCATTTATATCAGCCATAAATTGCACAAAAAACAATCAGGCGGCCGCCTGTAATATTTTTTGATAGTGATCTGAGATCGTGGTCTTTGTATAAAGGCCGTCCTATACGGACAAAGTTCTCTGTCCTCAAAAGCCAATGTTCTTTGTTCAATATGTACAAACACAGTATTTTCAATTACTTATTTCAGCAAAAAAAGCGGATTTTTATCATCTGATTTGGGTAAAAATAGGAATACGGTACGGAAAACAGGTGGGCATCTCCCAATCTGCGCCGAAAAACAGGCAAAACCGCCTTTCAGACGACCTTTCCGGCTTCAAAGGGCGCAAAAAAAGCTGCCGGAGCAGCCTATGGGCGCGACTGTGTCGACAGCCTGACGTTTACTGTTTTTTCTTGTAGTAATTTATGAGATTTTGACGATTAGGATTGTCAGGATTCCGCTGTCCGCCTGTATCGGGCGGCGGGGCGGCGGATTGTTTGATTTGCGCCTTGTATTCCGCCTTAGCTTTGCGCGTGGCCGCTTCAGACGTCGGCGGCGCAGGGATGTTGGGGGAACGGTCGGATGGATAGAAGCCTGCCCAGCCGTTCAGAATCGATTTCTGCATCACGGCATTGAGGTCGTAGTTTTTGTTTTTGAGGTCTTTAAGTTGTTTGAGCAGGATTTTTTTCTGCTTGATATTGAGGGGCTTGCCTTTTTCGGCGCGCATCTTCAAAAAGTCATTCCAAAGACCGAGATTAATCCATTTCTCGAGGCGGAAATTGTCTGTATCGATATGATAGCGGCTGTCGAATTCCGGCACTGCCTCGCCTTTAACTAGATAGCAAAGCTCCAATAAACGCTCTTTGTTGAGCTGCCAGTGCATTCTGCCGTGTACGCCTGCGCGTCGGCATTGGATCACGCCTTTGCCCAATAAAAATTTCCGCGCCTTTTCGTACCCACGTCGCGTCAGTCCAAATTCAGCGAACAACTGGGCGGCTGTCTTGTATATCCAGCCCTGACGTTTCGGCTCCTTGTCAGCTACATCGCTCCACCAAAACAGTCCCGACAATAATGTCGCTGCCTGAATATTGGAGCCGCACAAAAGCCCGAACTCGCGGTAAACCACGAAGTCCGTTGTGATGTGATGACGAAGGTCGGCTGTGAGCATAGGATTTATTTTGCTCTTTTGTTATAAAGCGAGGGGTTAACTTTCAATTTTCCCTTTGTTATCTTTTCAACCTTATATGCTTGCTTTTCAGGAATGATATCTTTCCACTGAGTAACTGCTGAGGGGCTAACATCCAAATGTTGAGCAGTGGCACTTTTTGAACCGAAATATTCCAGTACATCAACTTTAAACATAATTTTTACCTGTCATTTTAAGTATTCTTAAATTATAAGTGTGAAGAAAACTTAAAGCAAGATGAGTTAAGATTACTTAAATCAATTTCGCAAACAGGTTTGAACCGTGGAAACTTCAATTGGACAAAGAATTCGGCATAAACGAAAGGAGTTCGGTTGGACTCAACAAGAGCTTGCAAAGAAGCTCAAAGATGTCTCGCATGTAGCTATTTCTCAATGGGAGTCGAACACAACCAAGCCAAATGCTGAAAATTTATATGAACTATCTCAGATTCTTGGGTGTGACTTCGGTTGGCTTTTAAAGGGAGAAGGCGAAAATACAAATGTCTTATTTTTAGCTGATCCGGAAAATAAAAAAATTCCAATTTTGGAAATTACTCAACTCGAACATTGGCATATCGGTATAGACATACCAACCCCAATAGAAAGAGAGTACCTTATGAGTAATATCCATAAACACAGCAAATGTTTTGCTTTGAAAGTTCTGGATGATTCCATGAAACCTGATTTTGTAGAGGGAGATATGATTGTAATTGACTCAGAACAGAAGCCAGCACCTGGAGAGTTTGTAGTGGCTCGAGTTGATAAAGACATTTTATTTAGAAAGTATCAAGTTGAGAGCTCCGTGAATGGAGAGGCAGAATATTTCTCTCTTACCCCACTTAATCAGGATTTTCCCCCGTTCTCATCTTCTCGGCACTCCATTGAACTTCTTGGCACAATGGTAGAACATCGGATTTTTAGAAGGAAAAGATAATTTCCTGATTCACCCAAGATAAAAGGTCGCCTGTGAAAACAGGCGGTCTTTTTTTTATTCATACAAAGCAATAACTTACAGCAATGAAACTAAAAAAATTAAGAAATCTTAAAATTTAGCTTGCTTAATAATTTAAGATAACTTAAAATTAACCCAGTCACAGATTTAAGCTCTTTAAAAATTTGTAATGAAGCAACCGGCCTTCGGAGTTTTTTCGGAGTATAAACCTCGAAAATAACAGGCGTAGAAAAGGCGATCGAGCCTTTGGGTTAGAACAAACGGTTGCTGGCAGCTTTCAACCTGCCAAAAAAAAATGCCGCGCATCCGGGTAGCCTGATGAGAGGGTCCGGTAACAGGCGGCAAGTTGGACGTATTTTTAATTGGAGCGTATCTCCAATGCAGCAGCGATAATCTGCGGACAAGCTGCAAAATACATATTGATTTTTCTTTTCCCCGCCGTGAGCGGGTATTTATCGGATAAATCCGATAGGGCATATGCCCAATGTTCAGACGGCTCTACCCGTCTTTAAAGGTGTATCCAAATCCAAGCCCACTTCTTGCACAAGTGGGTTTCCGTTTGGATTCATCCGAAATAATAATAAAGTTTATTATTTCAGATAGTTTATTATTATAGTTCAAAGGTGAAGTTATGACAAATATGACAGAAGGCGAAATCAAAGCTTTGCAAATTAAGGCGGCGGAAATCTGCGCTCATTTTGAAAACCGCTCGACCGTTTATGTGCGCTCGGGACAGGAAATTTTTGAGGCGAACCGTGAGAATCATGATGACGCATTCATCGCATCGTGTGTTGCGAATGACTACTGGTGGAAGTTCGAGTCGTATCTGAAGGGCAGTGATCTTTGGAAAGATGCAGAGTCTGATGATATTGATGATGTGGCGGCGGAGTTTGAGGGTAGGTTTGCGGAATTTTTTCGGGAAGGTTGAGAACGATGCCCGTAAAGATGGGAATGACTTTATTACTTAGTCTGTTTTTTGATGATTATGGTTTTCCTAATCTATGGGCGTGGGTAATCTATTTTATTCTTTTTGGTATAACGGTGGCCTGTTTCTGGATATTCTCTTCGGGTAGAAAAAAAGAAGAAGAGGTATTATTCAAATATACTTCGCTTTCTGCAATTTTCTTGTATTTATGCCTATTTGGCTTAGTTTATTCATTAAACCCATATGGATATATACCTGTTAGTGGTACAGATATCCAAAAGGATAACATAAGAAGATGTACGCTCGGAAAAACCATTACCCTTGAAAACATCGAGGATATTATGTTCGATTGCAAAAAACATGATTTGGAAATGGGACTTAAGTCCATAACAAAATAAGCAAGGTTAATTTCAGGTCGTAAGAAGTTTCAGACGACCATTTCTACCGCCTAGCTACACAAAAGGCGGCGGGCAACTCAGCGGCTCGAGAGAAAGGAAGACTGAGCGGTTCCGATACCGTCCGTGTGTGATGTTGTGTGAACAAGCACTTTGCCCGTGAAACAACGATCAGTAACGGGAGGGTAAAAATCGGCGGTATTGGTATTTATCACACCCTGCCGTTTTGAGCGATGCCCTGATAAGGCTGACTACCGGCAATACGTCGGGGAGCAGGTGGAAGCCCTGCAATTAAATTCTGAGGTCGTCTGAAGAAAGTTTTCAGACGACCTTCAATTTATCTAAAAGCGAAAGGAAGCAACATGAAAAAACTCCGCAAGCCCGTCAAACAGATCGTCATCGGGACATATCAAAGCATGAGAGCCGCTGCACAGCAGGTTGACCTGCTGATGAAGGGCAATGGTGATTTATGTGTGAACATTGTCCAAGAAGGAAGAAAGTTCCAAGTTCGGACGGTCGTATGGCAATGAAAAAACCGCTTTCTTGCGAAAGCGGCTTTCTCGGAGACTTGGGTAATCTCGTAGGGGTACGCAGATTATCCTTTTTTTCGTCTTTTATTTCAATATGGAAAAGGTATTGTATGAAAAAATACTTGGGTTTGTTGACAGCGGCGTTGCTGGGTGCCGCGCCCGCCGTTTATGCGGATGATGTACTGACAGGAGATACGCGATTGGCGTGTGAGGCGATTTTGTGTCTGTCATCAGGCGACCGTCCAAGCGAGTGTACCGCTTCGATTAAGCGGTATTTTTCGATTAGGCATAAAAAGTTGGGGGATACCCTCAAAGCACGTCGGAACTTTTTAAAGATGTGTCCGGCAAGTTCTGAAAGGGAAATGGCTGGATTAGTAGATGCCATCGCGGAAGGTGCCGGTCGTTGTGATGCAAAAGAGTTGAATCGAATGATGCGTTACTCGGCATGGGAAGAGGTTTGCGAACAGAAAACCTATAACCGCCTTGGTCGAAACTACACGAAACAGGAAAACTGTCAGATGGTTAAAAAATTCCGTATCCGCCCCGACAAGCCGGGTTATTGCAAGGCTTATTTCGATCACAACCTGACGACGGCAGGCGACAAAGTACGCTACGTCGGCGATGAACGAAATGGCGGACGCTGGGTTGATGTCCGCTAGATTATCTCGGTTGTTATTTCCTCCTGTGTTCGGGCAAGCCCTTTCCTGATGTCCGACACGCTCTTTCCCTGCGGGCAACTCCTGTCCGCAGGGCTTTTTACAGACCAAAGTCCGTTTGAAAAGCGGGTTTTGATGTGTAAAAAATCCAAACGGCCGTAAAAACGGTATTTTTTTATAACGAAACGACAAACAGGAAAGGTTGGAACAAATATGCAAGAAGTAAATTTGATAGTTCAGAGTAAAGGCGGATGTGGCAAAACGTTTTGCTGCGCCTCATACGCGCAATATGTGGCGGCAAGGGCTGCTAATCAGGTAGAAGTACACTGCTACGATACCGATACCAGCAACCGTACGTTGAGCCGGTACAAACCGTTGCACGTCCAAGTAATCAACATCCTGACACGGGATAACAACGTTGATATTCGTAATTTTGACGGACTGGTTGAGCAGTTCTTGGAAAAAGACGGTATAGGCATTGTCGATACCGGTTCCAACACTTTTATTCCACTGATGTCGTATATCGCTGAAAACAACATCGCCGAACTGCTGCGGGAATCAGGTGTGCGCCTGATTCTTCATGTACCGATTGAAGGCGGACAGGCGCAGGTTGACTGCATCGAAAGCTTGGGACGGATTTTGAACGACGTCGATGCTGAAGTAATAGTTTGGCTGAACGAGTTCCACGGCGCAGTGGAGAATGGCGGTAAACCGTTCGAACAGTTCGGTGTTTACCAAAAACACAAAGACCGCATCGTCGGTATTGTGCGCGTGGAAAAACGCAATCCCGACACCTACGGGAAAGACATTGAACAGATGACTAAGTTGCATCTGACCTTTGACGAGGTGGATTCCACGGCAGAAATGACCTTTATGCCTAAACAACGTCTGCGGAATGTGAAGCGCGATATTTTCGCGAAACTGGCAAACCTGCCGGTTGCAGTAAACGCTTTGAATGGTGCGGACGATGGAAAATAAGCCCGCCGAAATTGTCGCTGAAGTCTTCCGGCATTCGGGGACGCGGCTGACGGAAGACGATCCTATCGTCGTCATGTTGATGATGCAGGATCAGTCTTTCCGCCAAGCCTTTGACGCATTTGCGAGGCAGCAAACGGAAGAACGGCTGGTCTTCTTGGAAGAACTTTCCGTCCGTGAAGGCAATATTACCGCTGCCGCCGCCAAGCTGGAAAAGTACCGAGAGCAACTGCTGGCAGAGCTGGCGCAGTATGCCAACGGACAGATTGCCGAGGCAGAACAAAAAATCTATGGTTTGGTATCCCAACGTATCGCCCGTGATACGGAAGAAGCCAACGAACGGCTGGTCAAAAGGCTGGAACGACTGGTCGTCTGTACTATGGCGGCAGCTTTGGCAGTGTTGTTGATAGTGGGATGGTTTTTTGGGAGAGGAGGTTGATGTGGATGAGAAAAGTTACAAGACCCTGCTTGCAAAGCCGCCAGAAGGAATCGGCAGTTGGCCGTTGGTTTTAATCATCGAATTTAAAGATGCCGTTTACGAGGCAAACATTGCCCTGAGTCGTTCGAGATCTGCCAACGGCTGGCGGCAAACGTTTGCTGAAAAAGCCGAAAAAGTATGCGGTTTTTACCGACTCCAAAACGAAATAGAAAAAAGGAAGCAACAATGCTGATTGACAAAAAAAATCCCGTCAGTACGGTAAAGATACCTTCCATTGTAATTCCGGCAGAGGAAGATTATCCACATTACCGGCTGATACCGGTGCAGACGGAAGCAGGCAACGATATGTGCCTGCTTTTTTATGTCAATGAAGAATACTATCTGATACTCGAACCGCGCATCAAACGCTATTTGGCCCTCAGAAAACTGGAACAGTTGACCGAAACTGCGCCGTTTAAAGTTTTCGAAGTGATGCGGGAGGCAGAATGAGCAAAACCTACACCGTGGAAGAGGCAGCAGAATACTGCAAATGCCACGCCGAAACCATCCGACAATACATCCGTAAAGGGATGCTTGAGGCCAGCAGACCTGGCCGCCGTTATTGTATTACCCAAGCCGCACTTGACGTTTTCCTGATGCAAAAAGAAAATGAACAGGTGCAGGCTTCGCTCGAACACAGGAGCAAAGCAAAATGCCGATCTACTTACGAAAAGGCGTTTACTACGTCGATATTAGGACAGAAAGCGGCCGCAGAATTAGACAGTCTGCTGGCACTAAAAACAAACAGGAAGCGCAAAGGCTGCACAATAAATTGACATACGAGTTATGGCAGCACGAGCATTTTGACGAAAAACCGAAACGGCTGTGGGAGGAGGCCGCAGTCAAATGGATTGAAGAGAATGGCAGCAAGAAAAGCATCGGGAACGATTTGTGCAGATTGCGTGGTCTGCCGGAACTGCGCGGGATTTACCTGCATCACTTGACCCGTGATTTCATCATGGATACCGTCGCAAAAAAGAACTGCTCCGACAGCACGAAAAACCGTTATCTTGCGCTGATTCGCGCCATACTGAACAAAGCCGTCAAGGAATGGGGGTGGTTGGAAAGGGCTCCCCATCTGACGCTTTATCGAGAGCCTAAACGGCGGATCCGCTGGCTGACGAAAGATGAGGCAAATAGGTTGATTGCCTCCTTGCCCGACTATATGGCCGAAATGGTTATATTCAGCTTATCCACGGGATTGCGCCAGCGCAATGTTTTGGACTTGGAATGGCAGCAAGTGGATTTGACGGGAAGAACCGCATGGATACATCCTGACGAAAGCAAATCAGGCAAGGCGATAGGTGTTGCCCTGAATGATACGGCCATAGGCGTAATATCAAGGCAGATGGGGAAGCATTCTCGATTTGTCTTTACTTATTCCAATGGACGAAAAGTTCAAAGCATCAGCTCGAGGATTTGGAAAAACGCCTTGGAAAAGGCAGGAATTTCTGATTTCCGCTGGCACGATCTTCGGCACACGTGGGCAAGCTGGCTGGTTCAGTCTGGCGTGCCGTTGTCCGCCTTACAGGAGATGGGTGGTTGGGAAAGCGTTGAGATGGTACGCCGTTACGCACATTTGTCGGCGGAACATCTTCAAGCCCATGCCGAGGTATTGGATGGTATCGGGCTATGTAAAGACACAAATTGGACACAGTGCCGACTCGAAAAAAATGCCCAGCTTACGCAAGTCGTTGATTTGATTGGTGGGTCCGGTGGGGTTCGAACCCACGACCAAGGGATTATGAGTCCCCTGCTCTAACCCCTGAGCTACAGACCCGTTCAAGAGTAGGGGCGTATTGTATCATAAATTATTCCGCTTACAAGGTCGTCTGAAAAAGATAATGTGTCTGCTATTGCCGACCGGCTTTATATTGATCATTTGGGTTGCACTGCCGCAGTAGACTTGTTTTGACTGTGGTTTGCTGCCTTGGGTGGAAAGCGGATTTCGGCGGTCGATAATTTCCTGTCCAATGGGCGGAGTGTAAATGTTTGGAAAAATAAATCTAAAGTTATATTTTGATAGTTTACATTGTTTTGACCTAGCATTTTATTTTCAAAAGGATTTTGAAAATCTGATTCGGCAGACATGGTGGAATAGGGGATTGAATATTGAGAAACAAGGTAGGGCGGTCGGTTATTTTGACTGGTTTGGGGCGGGGTTTTCACTTACAATCAAACAAGGTTTACATATGGCAACACTCCGCCGCTTGATGCCAAGGTTGGTTGCAGACGTTTTTGTTTGATTTCACGGCATTGTGCGGATGTGTTTGTTTAGGCTTTTCGTCCATAAGAAAAACTAAGAAAAACAAGGAAAAACAATGCGCCGCTTACCAATTCTATCCCTCATCCTGCTTCCCGCTGTGTCTCACGCCGCTGATTTTGACGGCGCGACGCTCAGTCTGTTTTGGGGTGCGCCGTTCGCGTTGATTCTTTTGTCTATCGCTTTGGGGCCACTCTTTTTCGCGCATACCTGGCATCACCATTTCGGCAAGATTACAGCGTTTTGGACGCTGCTGTTTTTGGTTCCGTTCGCCGTTGTGTTCGGTTTCGGGGCGGGTGTGCATACGGTTGCCCATGCGCTGGTTGAGGAATATATCCCGTTTATCCTGCTGCTTTTGGCTTTATATACAATTTCGGGCGGGATTTTGGTTTGGGGTAAGCTCAATGGTACGCCTGCGCTGAATACCGGGCTGCTGGCGGCGGGGACGGTGATGGCTTCCTTTATGGGGACGACCGGTGCGGCAATGCTGATGATTCGTCCGCTGCTTAAGGCAAACCATTACCGCAAGAATAAGGTGCATGTCGTTATATTCTTTATTTTTTTGGTGGCAAATATCGGCGGCGGCCTGACGCCGTTGGGCGATCCTCCGCTGTTTTTGGGCTTCTTGAAGGGCGTGGATTTCATGTGGACGGTGAAACACATGTTGATGCCCGTATTGATCAGTACGGTGGTGCTGTTGCTGGTGTTTTACATTATTGACAGCCGTTATCACGCGCGTGAAGCCAATGTGGAACAGATTCGGCAGGAAGAGGAGGCCGATGAAGATTTGCGTATTGCCGGCAAATGGAATTTTCTGCTGCTGGCGGGCGTGGTCGGTGCGGTTTTGCTGTCCGGCTTGTGGAAGCCCGATCATCCGGGGTTTGAGATTTTAGGCAGCCACTATGCGTTGCAAAACTTGGTGCGCGATGTGATTTTGCTGGTGCTGACCGTTGTTTCGTTGCTGATTACGCCCAAACAGGTCAGGGCGGGCAATGAATTCAATTTCGACCCGATTGCCGAAGTGGGCAAACTGTTTTTGGGTATTTTCATTACGATTTCCCCTGTTTTGGCGATTTTGAAGGCAGGCGAGGCGGGTGCGCTGGGTGCGGTGGTGTCGTTGGTGCATGACGCTTCGGGCAATCCGATTAATACGATGTATTTCTGGATGAGCGGTTTGTTGTCCGCATTTTTGGATAATGCGCCGACTTATCTAGTGTTCTTCAATATGGCGGGCGGCGATGCTCAGGCGTTGATGACGGGGCATCTGTTCCATTCGTTGTTGGCGGTATCCATGGGTTCGGTGTTTATGGGCGCGCTCACTTATATCGGCAATGCGCCGAACTTTATGGTTAAAGCGATTGCCGAGCAGCGCGGCGTGCCAATGCCGACTTTCTTCGGTTATATGATGTGGTCGGTGGGGGTGTTGATTCCGCTGTTTATACTGCATACGCTGATCTTCTTCGTTTGGCAGTTGTTCTGATTCCTAAACTTCGAAAGGTCGTCTGAAAACCTGATTCTTATTGATTCGGTTTTCAGACGACCTTTTTGTATTCTGCCAGGGATTAATTTGGGGCATCAATATCTTGTAATTTTATTGGAGGGCTGCTTTGCGTGGGATTCGGGGCAGGAAGCTGGAAAAAATCTGCGTAAATCTGACATAAGGCGGGCTGTTCCTGCTAAAATCAAACGTTTTACAGTTTTCATTTAATTGTTGTTTTCCGTAAGTAAGGCTTTACTTTCAGACGACCTTCCCCATGCTTTGCCATTTCAAACGTCGTCTGAAAAGTTGGAACATTTTATTCTGTTTAACTCATCACAAGTAATGCAAATCTATGATTAAAATCAAAAAAGGCCTAGACCTGCCCATCGCGGGCAGACCGGAGCAAGCCGTTTACGACGGTCCGGCCATTACCGAAGTCGCGTTGCTTGGCGAAGAATATGCCGGTATGCGCCCCTCGATGAAAGTCAAGGAAGGCGATGCCGTCAAAAAAGGCCAAGTGCTGTTTGAAGACAAGAAAAATCCGGGCGTGGTGTTTACTGCGCCGGCTTCCGGCAAAATCGCCGCGATTCACCGCGGCGAAAAGCGCGTGCTTCAGTCGGTCGTGATTGCCGTTGAAGGCGATGACGAAATCGAGTTCGAACGCTACGCGCCCGATGCGTTGGCAAACTTAAGCAGCGAAGAAGTGCGCCGCAATCTGATTCAATCCGGTTTGTGGACTGCGCTGCGTACCCGTCCGTTCAGCAAAATCCCCGCCGTCGATGCCGAGCCGTTCGCCATTTTCGTCAATGCGATGGACACCAATCCGCTGGCGGCAGACCCTGTGGTCGTGATCAAAGAAGCCGCCGAGGATTTCAGACGAGGTTTGCTGGTGTTGAGCCGTCTGACCGAACGCAAAATCCATGTTTGTAAGGCAGCCGGTGCGGACGTGCCTTCTGAAAACGCCGCCAATATTGAAACACACGAATTCGGCGGCCCGCATCCCGCGGGTTTGAGCGGCACGCACATTCATTTCATCGAGCCTGTCGGCGCGAATAAAACCGTTTGGACCATCAACTATCAAGACGTGATTGCGATCGGACGTTTGTTCGTAACAGGTCGTCTGAATACCGAGCGCGTGGTTGCTTTGGGCGGCCCCCAAGTCAACAAACCGCGCCTCTTGCGTACCGTTTTGGGTGCGAAGGTGTCGCAAATTACCGCCGGCGAATTGGTTGATGCGGACAACCGCGTGATTTCCGGTTCGGTATTGAACGGTGCGATTGCACAAGGCGCGCATGATTATTTGGGACGCTACCACAATCAGATTTCCGTTATCGAAGAAGGCCGCAGCAAAGAGCTGTTCGGCTGGGTTGCGCCGCAGCCGGACAAATACTCGATTACGCGTACGACCCTCGGTCATTTCCTGAAAAACAAACTCTTCAAGTTCACAACAGCCGTCAACGGCGGCGACCGCGCCATGGTTCCCATCGGTACTTACGAGCGCGTAATGCCGCTGGACATCCTGCCTACCTTGCTTCTGCGCGATTTAATCGTCGGCGATACCGACAGCGCGCAGGCTTTGGGTTGCTTGGAATTGGACGAAGAAGACCTCGCTTTGTGCAGTTTCGTCTGCCCGGGCAAATACGAATACGGCCCGCTGTTGCGCAAGGTGCTGGAAACCATTGAGAAGGAAGGCTGATTATGGGCTTGAAACATTTTCTGGAAAAAATCGAACCGCACTTCCTGCCGGGCGGCAAACATGAAAAATGGTATGCCCTCTATGAAGCTGCGGCGACGATTTTCTACACATCCGGCGCGGTAACGCGCAAAGCGGCGCACGTCCGCGACGCGCTCGACTCCAAGCGCATGATGATTTTGGTATGGCTGGCTTTGTTCCCCGCCATGTTTTACGGTATGTACAATGTCGGTGCGCAGGCATTCGGTGCGTTAACGCCTGATTTGCTGCAAAAAAGCATCGCCAACGACTGGCATTACGCCCTTGCCAACGCTTTGGGCATCAATATGTCGTCTGAAGCGGGCGTGTTGGGCAAAATGCTGTTCGGCGCGATTTACTTCCTGCCGATTTACGCGACCGTATTTATCGTCGGCGGTTTCTGGGAAGTTTTGTTCGCCACCGTGCGCAAACACGAAATCAACGAAGGTTTCTTCGTGACTTCGATTCTGTTTGCCTTAATCGTTCCGCCTACGCTGCCGCTGTGGCAGGCCGCCTTGGGTATTACCTTCGGCGTGGTGGTTGCGAAAGAGGTGTTCGGCGGTACGGGTAAAAACTTTATGAACCCTGCGCTGGCAGGTCGTGCTTTCTTGTTCTTCGCCTATCCTGCCAATATTACCGGCGACACCGTTTGGACGGCGGTTGACGGCTATTCCGGCGCAACTGCGTTAGCTCAGTGGGCGGCGCACGGTTCAGACGGCCTGCAAAATGCCGTTACCGGTAAATCCATTACTTGGATGGATGCGTTTATCGGCAACCTGCCCGGTTCTATCGGCGAAGTATCCACTTTGGCGCTTTTAATCGGCGGTGCGTTTATCGTGTTTGCCCGCATCGCTTCTTGGCGCATTATTGCCGGTGTGATGATCGGTATGATTGCCATGTCTTCGCTGTTTAACGTCATCGGTTCGGACACCAATCCGATGTTCAGCATGCCTTGGTACTGGCATCTGGTCGTCGGCGGCTTCGCCATCGGTATGCTGTTTATGGCGACCGACCCTGTTTCCGCTTCCTTTACCAATGTCGGCAAATGGTGGTACGGCGCGCTGATTGGTGTGATGTGCGTATTGATCCGCGTGGTCAATCCGGCTTACCCCGAAGGCATGATGTTGGCGATTCTGTTTGCCAACCTGTTTGCCCCGATTTTCGACTATTTCGTCGCACAAGCGAACATCAAACGCAGAAAGGCGCGCAGCAATGGCTAAGAAATTCGATAAAGACAGCTTCAGCGGCACGCTGATTGTGGTGTTGGCGGTCAGCCTGATTTGCTCGGTCATCGTAGCAGGCGCGGTTGTCGGCTTGAAACCGGTGCAGGAAAAACAAAAGGTTCAGGACAAGCAAAGCTACATCCTGAGTGTTGCCGGTTTGCTCGATAAAAATACCGACATCAGCAAAACCTTTGCCGACCGCATCGAGCAACGCGTGGTTGATTTGGCGACCGGCGAATATGTGAAAGACGCGCCGAAAGACTTCAGCGCGCGTGTTGCCGCCAAAGACCCCGCGCAAAGCATCCAAATCAAACCTGAAGACGATTTGGCAGGCATCAAAAGCCGCGCCAAATACACCGAAGTTTATTTGGTAAAAGGCGATGACGGCAAAGTCAGCCAAATCATCCTGCCTATGCACGGCAACGGTTTGTGGTCGGTTATGTACGGCTTCGTCGCCATCCAGCCCGACGGCAATACCATCAACGGCATTACCTACTACGACCAAGGTGAAACTCCGGGCTTGGGCGGCGAAATCGGCAATCCGTTGTGGCAACAAAAATTCGTCGGCAAAAAACTCTTTGACGAACAAGGCAAACTTGCCCTGCATGTTTCCAAAGGCGGAAGCTCGGACAAAGAGCATGGCGTAGATGCCCTTTCCGGTGCATCGCTGACTTCCAAAGGCGTGCAAGGTTCGTTTGCCTACTGGTTCGGCGAAAACGGCTATATCCCCTACCTGAACAAATTGAAATCAGCAGGAGCACAATAATGGCTGATATGAAACGCTTGAAACATTTAATGTTTTCACCCTTTATCGACAACAACCCGATTGCCTTGCAGGTTTTGGGTATTTGTTCGGCGCTGGCGGTTACCACCAAACTTCAGACGGCCATCGTGATGGGTATTTCCGTCAGTTTGGTAACCGGTTTTTCCAGCTTTTTCATCTCGCTGGTACGCAACTACATCCCGAACAGCATCCGCATTATCGTGCAGATGGCGATTGTTGCGTCGCTGGTTACGTTGGTTGACCAATTGTTGCAGGCCTATGCCTACGAATTGTCCAAACAGCTCTCCGTATTCGTCGGCCTGATTATTACCAACTGTATCGTGATGGGTCGCGCCGAAGCCTTCGCCATGAAAGAGCCGCCGTTGGAAAGCCTGGTAGACGGTATTGGTAACGGCGCAGGTTACGGCATGATGCTGATTATCATCGCAACCATCCGCGAGCTTATCGGTTCAGGCAAACTCTTAGGCTACACCGTTTTCCAAACCGTGCAGGACGGCGGCTGGTATCAAACCAACGGCCTCTTCCTGCTGGCTCCGAGCGCGTTCTTCATCATCGGCTTTTTGATTTGGGGTTTGCGCACATGGAAACCCGAACAGGCGGAGGAATAAGACATGGAACACTATTTAAGCCTTTTTGTGAAATCCGTCTTCATTGAAAACATGGCGCTGTCCTTCTTCTTGGGCATGTGTACTTTTCTGGCGGTATCGAAAAAAGTATCCACCGCATTCGGCTTGGGTGTTGCCGTTACCTTCGTACTCGGCCTGTCCGTCCCAGCCAACCAGCTCGTTTACTCGTTGCTCAAAGACGGCGCGATTGTCGAAGGCGTGGATTTGACCTTCCTGAAATTCATCACCTTCATCGGCGTGATTGCGGCTTTGGTGCAGATTCTGGAAATGTTCTTGGACAAATTCGTTCCCGCCCTCTACAACGCGCTGGGTATCTACCTGCCGCTGATTACCGTGAACTGCGCGATTTTCGGTGCCGTCTCGTTTATGGCACAACGTGAATACAACTTCGGCGAATCCGTCGTGTACGGTTTCGGCGCAGGTTTGGGCTGGATGCTGGCGATTGTCGCCTTGGCGGGCATTACCGAAAAAATGAAATATTCGGACGCTCCCAAAGGCCTCAAAGGACTGGGCATCACCTTTATCTCCGCCGGCCTGATGGCGATGGCGTTTATGTCGTTCTCCGGCATCCAGTTATAAGAAAGGATTCGGCATGGAAATTATTTTAGGTATCGTGATGTTCACCGTCATCGTCTTGGCTTTGGCACTGATGATTCTGTTTGCCAAATCCAAGTTGGTAAGTGAAGGCGACATCACCATCAAAGTCAACGATGAAAAAGAGCTGACTATGCCCGCCGGCGGCAAACTGCTGGGCGCGCTTGCCAGTCAAGGCATCTTCGTTCCCTCCGCCTGCGGTGGCGGCGGTTCGTGCGGACAATGCCGCGTTGTCGTGAAAAGTGGCGGCGGCGACATTCTGCCGACCGAGTTGTCCCACATCAGCAAACGCGAAGCACGCGAAGGTTGCCGACTGTCCTGCCAAGTCAACGTCAAAACCGACATGGACATCGAAGTACCGGAAGAAGTGTTCGGCGTGAAAAAATGGGAATGCACCGTCATCTCCAACGACAACAAAGCCACGTTCATTAAAGAACTCAAGCTTGCCATTCCCGAGGGCGAAGAAGTTCCCTTCCGCGCCGGCGGCTACATCCAAATCGAAGCCCCACCGCACACCGTTGCCTACAAAGATTTCGACATTCCTAAGGAATATCACGAAGACTGGGACAAATACAATCTGTGGCAATACGTTTCCAAAGTGGACGAGCCGATTTTGCGCGCCTACTCCATGGCTTCATATCCAGAAGAAAAAGGCATCATCATGCTGAATGTGCGTATCGCCACGCCGCCTCCGCGCGTACCCGATGCGCCTCCGGGACAAATGTCCTCCTACATCTGGTCGCTCAAACCCGGCGACAAAGTAACCATCTCCGGCCCGTTCGGCGAATTCTTCGCCAAAGACACCGATGCCGAAATGGTATTCATCGGCGGCGGTGCAGGTATGGCGCCTATGCGCTCTCACATTTTCGACCAGTTGAAACGTTTGAACTCCAAACGCAAAATCACCTTCTGGTACGGTGCGCGCTCCAAACGCGAAATGTTCTATGTTGAAGACTTCGACCAACTCGCAGCAGAGTTCCCGAACTTCACATGGCACGTCGCCTTGTCCGATCCGCTGCCGGAAGACAACTGGGACGGCTACACAGGCTTCATCCACAACGTGGTTTACGAAAACCACCTGAAAAACCACGAAGCACCGGAAGACTGCGAATTCTATATGTGCGGCCCGCCAATCATGAACCAGTCCGTCATCAAAATGCTCAAAGACTTGGGCGTGGAAGATGAAAACATCCTCTTGGATGACTTCGGCGGTTAAAATTTGACCTCAAATGCAAAAGGAAGAAACCGAGGTTTCTTCCTTTTTTGTTGATGTGAATTGAAATAGAAGTAGGGTATTTGCCTGCCGTTATCCCTGTTTGTCGAAATAACCGGAATAAGTTGCCTCCTCATCTTATCCGCGATATCACTCAAATTTCTGCTTCATTTTTGAAGGCATAAGTTATAGTGGATTAACTTTAAACCGGTACGGCGTTGCCTCGCCTTGGCTCAAAGAGACATTCTCTAAGGTGCTGAAGCACCAAGTGAATCGGTTTCTGTACTGTCTGTACTGTCTTGCGGTTTCATCGCCTTGTCCTGATTTAGTTAAGCCACTATAGGGAATCCAACTTTTCATCAAAGCATAAAAAGGTCGTCTGAAAACGGACTTAGCGGGTTTTGCTAACGTTTTCAGACGACCTTTGTTCAAACGCTCTGGCGTTTATTCAGTCCTTTTAGTCAGAAACGGCCATCAGGCTGGCGTTGCCGCCGGCGGCTGTGGTATTGACGCTGCAAGAAATTTCTTCAAACACTTGCAGGATGTCCAAGCCTTGTTCGGACGGGAGGATGCGGATGAGTGCGCCGTCGCGGTTTGCCAGCTCTTGCTTGCGGCTGCTGTCCAGCGGGCTTAGGGCGGCGACGTGATGCACGCCTGTGCTTTCAGGTTTGCTGTTGACTTGCAGCATGCCTTCGAGGTCGGCGGTGTAGGAGGCAAGCGGGCTGTCGGGTTCGACGACGGTTACGATGCCTGCGGCGGCAAGTTCGGTTAGGGCGCAGAAGGCTTGCAGGAGGCTGCCGCCGTGTACCCAGACGCGTTTGGGCGCGCGCCAGCTCATGGCGTTGCGTTCGCCGGTCGGGCCGACCAAGACAGATTCTGCTTGGCGCAGGGTGCGGATGCGGGCGTGTCCCAATGCCGATGCCGCTGATTTTTTCTCTTCCGCATTAAATGGCAGCTTGTGAATCAGGGCTTCGAGGCGTTTGAGCGCGGCTTCGTCCGCTTGCCCGATACGGCTCAGCGGCGGTGCAACCCATTCGGGGATGCGGGTCAGTTTTTGCAGATAGAACGAACCGCCCGCTTTCGGACCCGTGCCCGACATACCGTGTCCGCCGAACGGTTGTACGCCGACGACGGCGCCGACGATGTTGCGGTTGACGTAAACGTTACCCGCTTCGATGCGTTCGCGGATGCGTTTGACCGTACCTTCGATACGGCTGTGTACGCCGCTGGTGAGCGCGTAGCCTTTGCTGTTGATTTGGTCGATGATTTGGTCAAGTTCGTCGGCGCGGTAGCGGACAACGTGCAGGACGGGACCGAAGACTTCGCGGGTGAGTTCGTTCAAGTTGTTGAGTTCGAACAAAATCGGCAGCACGAAAGTGGATTTCGCAGGATCAACATCGGAGGCGGCTTTGACTTCGTGGTAAGACTTGGCAACGCCTTTCATTTTGTTGATGTGCGATTGCAGGTTTTGCTGCGCTTCGGCATCGATGACGGGGCCTACGTCGGTGGTGAGCTGAATGGGTTTGCCGACGACCAATTCGTCCATCGCGCCTTTGATGATGGCGAGCATCTTGTCGGCGACATCTTCTTGAACGCAAAGGATACGCAGCGCGGAGCAGCGTTGTCCCGCGCTGTCGAAGGCGGAGTTGAGCACGTCCAAACAAACCTGCTCGGGCAGCGCGGTGGAATCGACAATCATGGCGTTTTGACCGCCGGTTTCGGCAATCAATACGGGGCTGTCGTCGCGTTTGGCAAGGGCTTTGTTAATCAGTTGCGCCACTTCGGTCGAACCGGTGAAAATCACGCCGCCGATACGCGGGTCGCCTGTCAGTGCCGCACCGACATCACCTGCGCCGAGGACAAGTTGCAAGGCAGAAGTCGGGATGCCCGCTTCGTGCATCAGGGAAACGGCGTAGCTGGCAATCAGGCTGGTTTGTTCGGCAGGTTTGGCGATAACGGTGTTGCCGGCTGCCAATGCGGAAACGACTTCGCCGGTAAAGATGGCGAGCGGGAAGTTCCACGGGCTGATGGCGACGATGGCGCCGACGGCTTTGGCATCTTTGGGCAGGGTGTTTTCGGCTTCGCCTGCGTAGTAGCGGCAAAAATCGACGGCTTCGCGCACTTCGGCGACGGCGTTGTTCAACGTTTTACCCGCTTCGCGCACGGCAAGCATCATCAGCGCGGGGGTGTGCTGCTCCAGCAAATCGGCGAAACGGCGCAGGCATTCGGCGCGCTCGGCGGCTGGCGTCGCGCTCCATTCAGGAAACGCGGCAACGGCTGCACCGACGGCTTCTTGGGCAAGCGCGGCATCGGCAAAGCTGACTGTGCCGACGATGTCGTCGTGGTCGGCGGGGTTTTTAATCGGTTGCGCTTCGCCGACATCGCGGGCTTTACCGTTGATAATGGATGCGGCATGGAAGTCTTGCGCGGCGGCGCGGTTGAGTTTTTCTTGAAGCTGTTGCAACACGGTTTCGTTGCTGAAATCGACGCCTTGGGAATTCAGACGACCCCTGCCGTACAAATCGCGCGGCAGCGGCAAGGCGTTGTGCAGGTGGATACCTTGTTCGGCGATGGTGTCGAACGGGCTTCGGATCAGCGTGTCGATGCTGATGTTTTCATCGACGATTTGGTTGACGAACGACGAGTTCGCGCCGTTTTCCAACAGGCGGCGCACCAAGTAGGCGAGCAGGGTTTCGTGTGTACCGACCGGGGCGTACACGCGCACGCGGCGGCCTAAGTTTTGCGGGCCGACCACTTGGTCGTACAAGGTTTCGCCCATACCGTGCAGGCATTGGTGTTCAAAGTCTTTGCCTTTGCCCATTTGGTAAATCGCGCCCAAGGTGTAGGCGTTGTGGGTGGCGAATTGCGGGAACACGGCGTCTTGCGCGTCCAGCAGTTTGCGCGCGCAGGCGAGGTAGGAGATGTCGGTATGGACTTTGCGGGTGTAGGTCGGATAGCCGTCCAAGCCGTCCACTTGCGCCCATTTGATTTCGCTGTCCCAGTACGCGCCTTTAACGAGGCGGATCATCAGTTTTTGATTGTTGCGGCGGGCAAGGTCAATCAGATAGTCGATGACGAAGGGGCAGCGTTTTTGATATGCCTGAACGACAAAGCCGATGCCTTTGTAACCGGCTAAATCGGGGTCGGAAACGAGTGCTTCCATCAAATCCAAAGACAGCTCCAAACGGTTGGCTTCTTCAGCATCGATATTGATACCGATATCGTATTTTTTACCCAAAAGGAACAGCTCTTTCAGACGAGGTAAGAGTTCGCTCATCACGCGTTCGTGTTGGGCGCGCGAGTAGCGCGGATGGATGGCGGAAAGTTTGACGGAAATGCCGTTGCCTTCATAAACACCTTGTCCGGCGGCATCTTTGCCGATGGCGTGAATGGCTTGAACGTAGTCGTTGTAATAGCGGTCGGCATCTTCTTGGGTGTAGGCGGCTTCGCCCAACATATCGAAGGAGAAGCGGTAGCCCATTTTTTCGCGCTCTTTGCCGTTTTGCAGCGCTTCTTCAATGGTTTGTCCGGTAACAAACTGCTTGCCCAACAGGCGCATGGCGTAGTTCACGCCTTGGCGGATCAGGGGCGCGCCGCCTTTGCTGACGAGGCGGTTCAGAGCCGAACCCATCTGCTTGTCGCTCGGCGCGGTCAGTTTGCCGGTAATCAGCAAGCCCCATGCGGCGGCGTTAACGAATAGGGACGGGCTGTTGTTCAAATGGCTTTTCCAGTTGCCTTCGGAAATTTTGTCGGCAATCAGGCGGTCGCGCGTCGCATTGTCGGGAATGCGCAGCAAAGCTTCCGCCAGACACATCAGCGCAATGCCTTCTTCGCTGGAGAGCGAGAACTCGTGCATCAGCGCATCCACCCCGCTGGCTTTGGTGCGGCTGGCACGAACCTGCGTAACCAAACGGCGCGCGAGTTCGGACGCCGCCCGACGCTCCTCATCGCTCATCTGGGCGCGTTGCAGCATATCCTGAACGGCTTCGATTTCGTCGCGGCGGTAAGCATCGGTAATCGCTTGGCGCAGTGGCGTTTGTGTCGGAAAAGCAAAGTCAAACATTTTAAGGTTCTCCAAAGTTTTTATGATGATTTTCAGACGACCCCATCCCTTTTCGAGGTCGTCTGAAAAGATTTAAAGCATATAGATAATATCTTAATAAATTTATAAGGGTCGGACAAGCAATTTATCTCAAAAACAGGATTTTTTGCTTTGATAAAAAGCAGATAAAGCTAAAAGACCGCATTATCCGCATGAGCATCAATATAAAAATAAAACCTGCCTTCCCGTATAAAAATTCAGACGACCTACGGTCAACGGCAGGTCGTCTGAAAACACTTATTTCGCCTCGCGGTATTCTGTGTCCGCTTTTTCAAAACGTTCTTGGATTTCACGAGACGGCTCTTTGTCGGTCAGTGAAACCAGAACAGCGATAATCAAGCAGGCGATGAAGCCGGGGACAATTTCGTACATAGTCCAAATACCGGTTTCATGTGCAGCCAAAGCCGGTTTTTTAACCCACTCCGCCCATGCCACCACAGTCAGCGCGCCGGCAATCATACCCGACAAAGCACCGTATGCCGTAATGCGTTTCCACAATACCGACAGAATCACAATCGGACCGAACGCCGCGCCGAAACCTGCCCACGCATAAGATACCAAGCCTAAAACTTTGCTCTTAGGGTCGGACGCAATCAGAATAGAGATAATGGCAATCGCCAATACCATCAGACGGCCCACCCATACCAATTCTGATTGCGGCGCATTTTTACGCAAAAAGCCTTTGTAGAAGTCTTCAGTAATCGCGCTGGAGCAAACCAAAAGCTGGCAAGACAAAGTGGACATGACCGCCGCCAAAATCGCGCTCAAAATAATGCCTGCAATCCAAGGGTTGAACAATAAAGTAGAAAGCGCGATGAAGATACGTTCGTGGTTGCCGTGCATGGAAGCGGTTTGGTCGGGATTGGCACCAAAATACGCAATACCGAAATAACCGACCGCTACCGCGCCTGCCAGACACAACACCATCCAAGTCATACCGATGCGGCGTGCGGACACCAGCGATTTCGCGCTCTCAGCCGCCATAAAGCGCGCCAAAATGTGCGGCTGACCGAAATAGCCCAAGCCCCATGCGGCGGTGGAAATAATGCCGATGACGGTCGTGCCGGCAAGCAGGCTGTTATATTCCTTGCCCGTACCTGTGGCAATGCTTTGAATCGCGGCAGACATTTGTTCCGCACCGCCCAGACCCAGATACACCATTACAGGCGTCAAAATCAGCGCAAAAATCATCAAAGAGGCTTGCAGCGTATCCGTCCAACTGACCGCCAAGAATCCGCCCAAGAAGGTATAGGCAATGGTCGCGCCCGCACCCAGCCACATCGCCTGCTTGTAAGTCATGCCTTCAAACAGGCTTTGGAACAAAGTTGCCCCCGCCACAATGCCCGAAGCGCAATAAATCGTGAAGAAAAACAAAATAATCAGCGCGGAAACCACTTTCATCAAATGTCCGCCCGCGCCGAAGCGGTGGAAGAAATAATC
Source organism: Neisseria sp. HMSC074B07 (assembly GCF_001810355.1). NCBI lineage: Bacteria > Pseudomonadati > Pseudomonadota > Betaproteobacteria > Neisseriales > Neisseriaceae > Neisseria > Neisseria sp. HMSC074B07. The sequence goes on from NZ_KV800969.1 coordinate 112,175, forward strand.
CGGCAGCGTCAGCGCATTGTTGGCATATTCGGTATGCACACGCAGACGGCCCGCCACCAAAAGCCAGTTGAAATACGCGCCGATCACCAAACCGATGGCAATCCAAGCCTCATTCAGACCGCTCAAATAAATCGCGCCGGGCAAACCCATCAAAAGCCAGCCCGACATATCGGACGCGCCTGCCGACATCGCCGTAACAAACGGGCCCAAGCTTCGACCGCCCAAAATATAATCATCGAAATTGCGCGTGGAGAAATACGCAGCCAGACCAATCAAGAGAACAGCAACCAGATAGATTGCAAAAGTGATATACATGGGATTCATGTACTATTCCTCATCTAAAACTTCAAAATCACGGGCTGATGAAATTGCAGGCAATCCACGCCCAAACATTTTTCTAATTAAAATACAGCGGAAATTTCTATTTTTTGTAGCTTGTTAGAAATAAATCATTTATTAATTCAATTAGATATGTAATTAAAACATATTAAATTGTAAATAATCCGTTTGAGGATACCTGAAAACAGTAGGCTTGCAAAGCTCATGATGACCGTTGCTTGCTGGTTTTACTGAAATATTTTTCAAACCATATTAAAAACATTAGCTTACAAATTATCTTGGGAAATATTGCGTTTAAATAGACTTGAAACTATCTTTCTGAAGCGTTTGGAAACAGATGCGGATTGAATGTAATCAGACAACAAGTTGAATAAATCGGATGGGGTTTAGGAAGTCGATGAGGCAAGGGGTCGTCTGAAATTTTCAGACGACCCCTTACTGGTCTGTCGGGCGTGGATAAAGAGCGGAATCCGGTTTGTGCCGGTTGTCGAAAATATAGTGGATTAAATTTAAATCAGGACAAGGCCATGAAGCCGCAGACAGTACAGACAGTACAGAACCGATTCACTTTGGTGCTTCAGCACCTTAGAGGAATCGTTCTCTTTGAACTAAGGCGAGGTAACGCCGTCGGTTTAAAGTTAAGTCACTATATTACATTATCTTTATTGGATCTCTCTATATTATTCCGCGTTGTTTCACTATACTTACGCTTTATTTTGATAACAAAGGCTTTTTATGAACCATTTGGGTTTCCCCATTGAAACCGTCGCCGTTTTCGTGATTTTGTCTGTGGGCGCGATTGCCATCGATTTATTCGCCCATAGGGACAACAAACCGATGTCGCTGAAAAGTGCCGCGATATGGTCGCTGTTTTGGGTATTGATATCGATTTTGTTCGGCGCATTTTTGTGGGTTCATCACGGCAGTGAAGCCGCCAGCCTGTTCTTTACCGGCTATGCTTTGGAAAAAGTATTGTCCGTAGATAATCTGTTTTTAATGATGGCGGTTTTTGCTTGGTTTAAAGTGCCTGAAGGCCTGCGCCACCGCGTTTTGTACTGGGGGATTATCGGCGCGATTATTTTCCGCATGATTTTTGTCGCCATCGGCGCCGGACTGTTGGCATTGGGGCCGATTGTGGAAGTGGTTTTTGCCGTCATTGTCGGCTATACCGCCGTTATGATGCTGCGTCGGGATGAAGAGGAGGGCGAAGAAGATGCCGATTATTCCGAACATTTGGCATATCGTGCAGTCCATCGCTTTTTCCCTGTGTTTCCCCGTCTTTACGGCAGCCATTTTTTCTTAAAAGGCGAGGAGTTGAAAAAAGCGCATGAGCAATATCCCGAGGTGCGGCTTGAGCCGGCGGGTGAAGACCTCAAGCATCCTAAAAATAACCATCCTCAGAAAATGCGTAAAGGGCAGTTGGTCGCGACGCCGCTGTTTTTATGTTTGGCAGTGATTGAGTTGTCGGACGTGATGTTCGCGTTTGACAGCGTACCTGCGGTGATTGCTGTATCTAAAGAACCGTTGATTGTTTACAGCGCCATGATGTTTGCCATTTTGGGTTTGCGTACGCTTTATTTCGTATTGGAAGCGTTGAAAGGCTATTTGGTTCATTTGGAAAAGGCGGTGGTCGTATTGCTGTTTTTCATTGCTGCCAAGCTGGGCTTGTCAGCGAGCAATCATATGTTCCATCACGGATGGGACATTTCGCCCAATACGTCTTTGCTGGTTGTATTGGTTGTGCTGACCTGCGGAATTGCCGCTTCCTTCATTTTCCCTGATAAGAAAAATAAAGGTAAAGCCGATTCGTGACCCGCTTCATGCAGTAAAACGGAACAGTAGGATTTGCGACCTCTGAAAAACACTTCAGGCAGCCGGAAAGTCATTTCTCCGGCTGCCTGAAGTGTTTTGATGCTTTTTAAGCTTCCATTCGTTCTGCGCACTTCATTTTCGCATCAATCCAAGCGTCACCGCCAGGCTGTACGATTTTTGAAACCAGTTTATCCAAATCATTCAGATAGTTGGTGGCATTCGAACTGTTAATCACCACTACCACGATCATGGGTTTGTCTCCCAGCCAATATCCGGCGAGGGCGCGTACATCTTTGAGCGTGCCTGTTTTCAGGCGCAGGGCAGGGCCTGCCTGTTTGAGGCGGTATTTCAGTGTGCCATCTTTACCGGCAATGGGTAAGGTATCGATGAAGTCTTGTTTGAACGGGCTGAAATAGGCTTTTTCCAGCATTTGCGCCAACATATTGGCGCTGACGCGTTCACGGCGGGATAGGCCCGAACCGTTTTCCAAGACCAAGTTTTCCGTATCCACGCCCGCGGTAGCCAATTCACGTTTTACGGCTGAAGAGGCTTGCTGCAAGGCGGAGTTGCCGGAATGCTCGCCTCCCAATTTCAGGAATACGGAGCGCGCAATCAGATTATTCGAATATTTGTTCATGTCCGTCAAAATGGCAGACATGGGTTTGGATTGGTGTACTGCCAGCGTTTTGGAATGAGGTGGTACGGATGCTGCCCTGATGCCGTCGGTAATTTCTCCGCCTGAATAACGCCATTGGTTGATAAAGCTCTTTTGTACAAATTCACGCATGTTCAACATGTTGACGTACATTTCATTGCCCAAACACGATTCCGGAACTTTGCCGGAAACATGCAATACGCCGCCTTTGTAGTTTGCGCGCATATGGTTTTGCAAGGCTTTGCAGGATGCGTTTGATGGTGTGACGTTGATTTTGTTGTCGATTTTAATGTCGGGGAGGGGCGGATTGGTCACAAGATCCACTCCGCCCATGTCATTGCGTTCCAGTTTGACCGATACGACTTTGTAAGCCAGCATATGCGGGTCGGGCGGCGTCATAAATAGAGAACCGACATCGGATTCGAAATCGCTCGGATTTTGAATATCTCCCCATAAATGGCGGTCGAGTACCAAGCCGCCGGTGATTTTGCGTATGCCTTTATCGCGCAATTGCTGCTGCATCCCGACCAAGCCTTCTTGGTCGAAAACAGGGTCTCCGCTGCCGACCCAATAAATATCGCCTTGCAAGGTGTCGCCTTGAATCGTGCCGTCGCTTTTGAATTGGGTTGTCCAGCGGTAATCGCCGCCCAAAGCTTTAAATGCGGCAAACGCTGTAACCAGCTTCATGGTCGATGCGGGGTTGACTGGCACATTCGAACGGTGGTCGACCAAGACGTTTCCACTGTCCAATTCTTGAACATACACGGAAATTTCGTCTTGAGGGATGCGGCCGAAATCGATGGCAAATGCCGGCAAAGAGAGGATGGACAGCCATAAAAGAGCGGCTGTTTGTCTTAACTTCATGATAGTTCTGAAAAACACATAAAGCATAATTATAAAGCAAGGTCGTCTGAAAAACGAGGATGGCTGCCTGACGGATGAAAAAGTTGTTCCTTATGGATAAAATGTGTCGCTATTTCGTTCCGTGCAGACAATCGGCGCTTAGGGCGAACTATGATAAAATCTGTTTTTAAAACAATATAAAAGGAATACATTATGCGACTGCTCCATACGATGTTGCGCGTTGGCAACCTCGAAAAATCTTTGGACTTCTATCAAAATGTTTTAGGTATGTCTTTACTGCGCCGCCACGATTATCCCGAAGGACGGTTTACTTTGGCGTTTGTCGGTTATGGTAATGAGGCCGAAAATACCGTACTGGAATTGACGCACAACTGGGATACGGAAAGCTACGATATCGGCAACGCTTACGGGCATATCGCAGTGGAAGTGGATGATGCGTATGAGGCTTGCGAACGGGTCAGACAAAAAGGCGGCAAAGTTGTGCGCGAGGCAGGACCGATGATGCACGGCACGACCGTTATTGCTTTTGTGGAAGATCCTGACGGTTATAAAATTGAATTTATCCAAAAAAACAGCGGCAATGATTCGGTGAAATACTGATTTTCCAATCGTCTGATAAAAGGTCGTCTGAAAACCCGATTGAAAAGGGTTTTCAGACGACCTTTTTGTTTTAATAGCCTTGATTTATTCCGCAGGCGGCATTTGGGCAACGGTTTCCTGCGCCCATGCCATGGTTTCGGCAAAGGCGGGACGGGCGAGGTGTTTGGCGGCGTAGCGTTGCAGTACATCGGTTTCATCGGCAGGCAATACTTTAAAGTTTTGCGTTAAGAGCAGAATCAGCCCGGAATAGTACAGATCCAGCGCGGTAAAGCTGTTGCCGATAATGTAGTCGCGGTTTTTCAAGTGTTCGCGCAAGGTGTTCCATGCGGTATCAAAATCGCCGTAACCGATTTGGCGGCGGCGCTCGGGCGTATCGACAGGCAGGTTGTGCAGTTTGTTGAAGGCTGCGTATTCGAGGTGCAGCGACAGGCACATCCAGCGGTAGTATTCGCCGCGTTCCAATGTGTCTGCGGCAGGGATGAGGTGTTTGTCGGGGAACTGTTCCGCCAAAAAGGTAATGATGGCGAGTGATTCGGTCAATACGGTATCGCCGAATTTGAGTGAGGGGACTTGGGCTTGGGGATTGATGGCGAGATATTCGGCGGACTGAATCTGTGCGCCGAATTGGATGGGGACGACGGTGTATTCCGCGCCGCATTCTTTCAACA
>NZ_KV800969.1:117212-147287 GCF_001810355.1 Neisseria sp. HMSC074B07
CCGCGTGAAAAGGGATGGGTGTAGAGCGTGATGTCTTGCATGTCTTTTCCTTTTGCGTTGTGAATGTTTTTGGCGAAACCCGCGCAGTAGGTTTCAGACGACCTTTCGGTTCTATAAGTGGATTAACTTTAAACCAGTACGGCGTTGCCTCGCCTTGCCGTACTATCTGTACTGTCTGCGGCTTCGTCGCCTTGTCCTGATTTAGTTAAGCCACTATAGTAATCTTGATTTATGACACAGGCGGCATTTGGGCGGCGGTTTCCAGCATCCATGCTGTGGTTTCGGCGAAAGCTGGGCGGGCGAGATGTTTGGCGGCGTAGCGTTGCAATACGTCGGTTTCATCGGCGGGCAACACTTTCCAATTCTGCGTTAAGTGCAGAATCAGCGCGGAGCAGTACAAATCCATCGTGGTAAAGCTGTTGCCGACGATGTAGTCGCGGTTTTTCAAGTGTTCGCGCAATGTGTTCCATGCGGTATCGAAATCGCCGTAACCGATTTGGCGACGGCATTCGGGCGTATCGACAGGCGGGTTGTGCAGTTTATTGAAGGCTGCATATTCGAGGTGCATCAATATGCATATCCAGCGGTAGTATTCGCCGCGCTCCACCGTACCTGCGGCGGGGATGAGGTGTTTGTCGGGGAATTGTTCTGCCAAAAAGGTAATGATGGCGGTCGATTCGGTCAGTACGGCATCACCGAATTTGAGTGCGGGGACTTGCCCTTGGGGATTGATGGCGAGATATTCGGCGGATTTCATTTGCGCGCCGAACTGGACGGGTACGACGGTGTATTCCGCGCCGCATTCTTTCAGCATCCATACGACGTATGTGCCGCGTGAAAAGGGATGGGTGTAGAGCGTGATGTTGTGCATGTTTCTTCCTTTTACACGATGAATGGTTTTGGCAAAACCCACAGCGGGTTTTCAGACGACCTCATCAATAGGCGATGCTTTTTGCCGCTTCGTTCAAACCGTTTTCCAAAGATTCCAGCATGGCGGTATAGCCGTCGCCTTGTTGCGGGGTGGTAACGTCAAACGGTTTGTTGCGTCCGTCTGGCCACAGGGCGTAGCCGCTGACGGTAGTTTGCCCCTGATAGCTGCCTTGGAAGGCTTCAACATAGATTTTCAGGGTTTGGCTGCTTTGGCTGCGTGAGGCGGGAACGAAAGTATGGCGCGGGTTGAGGCGGTTGAGTTTGTTGCTGAAGTTCGCCGCCAACGCGCCGTCGAGCGGTGCCGCCCAAAGGTGGTTCTTCGCCAGATTCACATGATACGCGTCAGTTTGGTAAACGAGGCCGCCGTTGGCGAGCGGTTCGGCAAGGTTGACTTTGACCGCGATTTCGCTGCCTTGCGCCGCCGGCCGGATGTATTGGCTGTCGGGCAGGACGAAATATTGCGGGCTTTGCGCGGTGCCGCAGGCGGCAAGCGTCAGGGCGGCGGCAATCGGGAAGAGGCGCATTATCGGCTTCCTTTCGGGATGGGGTCTTTGCTGCTGCTGTTAAAAATCAGCGCGTTGGGTTTTTCTTTCAAAGTATTAATGACGGGCTGTACGTCTCTGAGGGTTTTGTCCAAACTTTGCAGGGTATTTTGCACGTCGCCGTAGATGGGCGATTGCGGCGATACGCCTTGCAGGGTTTGGCGCAATTCTTTCAGGGTTTGGTTCAGCTCGTTCGGAATGTTTTGCGTTTGCGGTTTGCCGACCAGTTTGTCAATGGAGCTTAGGGCGGCATTGGCGGATTTGAGGGTGGATTTGAGTTCGGCGAGCGAACCGTTCAACCCGGCAACGGTTTTATCCAACGGTAGATTGTTGAATTTCTCCAGTAAATCCGCCACTTTCGCCTGCAAATCGTCCAAACCGCCGCCTTGTGTGGCAATGACGGTATCGCCTGCGTAAACGGTGTGCGGTCGCAGCTTGGGCGAAGACGAAGGCTGGTCGGTCAGTTCGACCATTTTGCTGCCGGTAATCAAGTTGTTGCTGGAAATGGTGGCGGTCAGACCTTTGCCCAAAGCTGCTTGGAATTGTTGTTTCCAATGTTCTTTGCTTTGTTCGTCGGCATTGATTTCCATGCGCGACGGCTCGATGCGGATGCGCACGGGAATCCAGCCGTTTTCAAACAGATGCAGGCTGTCGTTGCGGTCGAAATAGGGAACGTCGGAAACTACGCCGACATTCAGTCCTTTATATTCCACGGGCGAGCCTGCGGTCAGACCGCGCACGGACTGTTTGAAAAACGCGGTGTAATACAACGAACGGTTATCGGGCAGGTTTGCCACTTCGCTGCGGCTGTCGTAAAGCGTGAAACTGTCTTCGCTTTTCACATTTTTGCTGTTTTTGGTTTTCGGCGAATCAAACGAAATCGCGCCGGAAAGCAACGCAGGCAGGGGAGCGGAATTGAGTTTCACGCCGCTGCCTGTGGTTTCGATATTGATGCCGCTCTCCAGCCAAAAGCGGCTTTCCGAATTAATCAGTTTGTCGTTCGGGCTTTGGATGAAGATGGTGTAATGCACGGTTTGGTCGGCAGGCTCGAAATGCGCGCTTTCTACCTGTCCGACCATAAAGTTTTCATAAAGTACGGGGCTGCTGACGTTGAGGATTTTGTCGTTTTGACCGACCAGCTTCAGGCGCAGACCGCTTTGCCCGATGGCGGCAATCGGCGGGATGTCCTGCACTTCAAATACATCCTTCGTTTCATTGCTTTTGCCCGGCGTAAACGCGATATACGAGCCGGACAGGAGCGTGCTCAAACCGGTTACGCCGCTTTGGTCGATGCGTGGTTTCACCACCCAAAACTGCGTATCGCTGCGGATGAGGTCTTTCGCATCGGCGTTAAGCTGGGCGGTGACTTCCACGCCCTTTTGGTCGTCGCGCAGCTTGATGCGGGTAACGTGTCCGACATCGACGTTCAACACTTTAATCACCGTATTGTTGACTTCAATGCCTTCCGCGCTGTCCATCAAAAGCGTGACGACCGGACCTCGGTTGCGGATGTCCTTTACCAGCAGCCAGCCGCCCGCAATCAGCGCAATCAGCGGAATCAGCCACACGATAGATGTGAAGACATTGGTTTTTTTGACGCGCGCGGGTGCGCGATGCGTTTGAGAAGAATCGTGTTTTTTCATTGTTTCTGGTTATCGTCGGAATCGGGGTCGTCTGAAAGCTGCTGCTGCTGCCTGTCCCAAATCAGGCGGGGGTCGAAATAATAGGCAGACAGCATGGTCAATACCACCACCAGGCAGAAATAAACCGCCGCCCCGCCGGGGACGACGCGCGCCATGTTGGTGTGGAACGAACTCATCAAAATAATAATCACAAAAATATCAATCATCGACCAGCGGCCGATGGATTCGGTAATCCGGTAAAGCACCGACATTTTCGGCGCGCTCATCGGCGGTTTGAAATAAGCAGACGAAATCAAAACCGCCATCGCGATAATCTTCAATACCGGCACCAAAATACTCGCGCTGAAAATAATTACCGCAATCAGCCTGTCGCCGTCGTTCCACATATACACAATGCCGTTGAAAATCGTATTGACTTCCAGCGCGGTAGGGTTCGACGAAATCATAATCGGCAGAATATTCGCGGGGAAATACAGGATAAACGCCGCAATCAAAAACGCCAGCGAAATGCTCAGGCTTTTCGGGCGGCGGCGGTATAAATCCGCACCGCAGACCTCGCAAGGCTGCTCGTCTTTATCGCGGAAATACAAGCAGCGGCTGCAACAGGTTTTGTCTTCGGATGCCGTTTGCACCGCATCTCCGCCCGTCAGCCTGTGGATTTTATAATAAACCCAATGCTGCGGAATCGAGACCGAAGTCCGAATCAGCATGACCGACAGCGCAAACATCAAATAAAATGCCAAGCCGAATTCAACCTCCGCCACAGACGAGAGCTTGATATACGCCACCAAAGTGGAAATAAAGAACACATCCACCATAATCGCATGACGCAGCCTGACCAAAACCCGCGTCGCAAACCGCAGCGCAGGATACGCCCGCTCGCGCACCAATGCGGTATAAACGTACAAACAAAGCAGCAAAAACAATACCGGCGCGCCGAACGTGAGGACGAACATCACTTCCGCCAGAAAACCGTAATCCTGATAAATCAAAAGCCGCATCATTTCAGGCAGCGACAGGACGGATGTTACGCCGAAGAGTTCCACGCGGATATAAACCATGCTGTACGCAAACGCCATCAAAATCAGCGAAGTCGTCGCGTAAGCCAGCGGCGCAACATAAGGATTGTTTTCCACCTCGACCACTTCATGATTGCACACCGGACAATGCGCTTCCTGCCCCTGCCGCAGGCGCGGAATATCCATGCGGTTGCCGCAGTCCGGGCAATCCACCGTATGCGCCGGCAGCGATGCGTCGGGCAGGTAGGATTTATAACGCCACCAGCGCGTATAGCTAGGAATCGGTTTCATGGAGGAGGGAAGAGGTCAAAGAGGCAGGTATTATAAAGGAAAACATAGGGATAGCCCAAATTGCTTACATATGGGGGAGATAGTGTCTGGAAAACGAATTATGACCATGTGAATAGTATTGTTTGCAATCAATTCGGGGTCGTCTGAAACGCTTTCAGACGACCCTTGCCATATTTGTTGCAAATATGCGAAAACAACAGATTTATGTAAATAATAGCAAGTTAAATTCTTGATGATGTAATAGAAATGATATATATTCCTAAATTGTTTTGTAATATGACAGATTTCATTTGTTCATTCGTAAACGATTCTGTACCTAAGCATCCCAAAATCATAAATTTCCATTCCCAAACACAGATTTCCCATCACTTATTTTTTATTGATTCGGGCAGCCTTCATTTGAGGTCGTCTGAAAAACCTGCTGTGCGGGTTTTGTCAAAACCGTCAATTAAATTTCGTAGATCATCAAAGGATATTCACATGAGCGAAACACAAGAGCTGACCTTTGCCAAACGGCTGAAAGAGCAAACCGCCACCATTCACGACAGCGTGGACAATTTGGTTATGTCTGTCGAGCCGTTTACCAACAAAGAGAACTACATCAAATTCTTGAAACTGCAATCCGTGTTCCACAAAGTGGTCGATCATATCTATAAAGACCCCGAGTTGAACAAAGCCATTCCCGAGCTGGAATACATGGCGCGTTACGACGCGGTAACGCAAGACTTGGCGGATTTGGGCGACAAACCCTACGAATACGGCAAACCGCTGCCGCATGAAACCGGCAACAAAGCCATCGGCTGGCTGTATTGCGCCGAAGGTTCCAATTTGGGCGCTGCATTTTTGTTTAAACACGCGCAAAAGCTGGATTACAATGGCGAACACGGTGCGCGCCACCTCGCTCCCCATCCGAACGGACGCGGCAAACATTGGCGTGCCTTTGTCGAGCATTTGAATGCTTTGGACTTAAGCCCTGAAGCCGAAGCCGAAGCGATTCAAGGCGCAAAAGATGCGTTTGCGTTCTACAAAGTCGTTCTGCGCGAAACCTTCGGCCTGCCTGAGGGCGCAGAAGCTCCGGAAGGCTTTGTTCCGCACCGCCACTAAATGCAGATTATTGATAGTCCAGCGATATGTTTTCCGGCGCAATATTTTGCGCCGGAAAACAGTTGAAGTCCGAAATATAGTGGATTAAATTTAAATCAGGACAAGGCCACGAAGCCGCACAGTACAAATAGTACAGCAAGGCGAGGCAACGCCGTACTGGTTTAAAGTTAAGCCACTATATCAACCCCTTACATATGGTATGGGCAAGGAAAGCCGCTTTTATCCGGTTTCCGTTTCCGTATTTAAAAATTTATTGGCCATCCGTTACAGGGATTTATATTCGTCATTGCTTTCAATAGAAATATAAATGATTATCAAAAATTTTCATTGTTGAATTAAGCTGAATATTGGTCAATTTTATTGTTTCTGAGGTTTTGAACCATGAAATCATCACACATACTCCCTATTGCCGCCCTTGTCGGCAGTATTTTCGGCAATCCTGTGTTTGCGGCGGATAATGCTGCGCAATCAACGGCTGCCGAGCCCATGCAAGCCGAACTGAAACAGGTAACGGTAAAAGGGCATCGCAACGCGCCCGCCGCCGTGGAACGGGTCAACCTCGGCCGTATCCAACAGGAAATGATACGCGACAACAAAGACTTGGTGCGCTATTCCACCGATGTCGGTCTGAGCGACAGCGGCCGCCATCAAAAAGGCTTTGCCATTCGTGGCGTGGAAGGCAACCGTGTCGGCGTCAGTATTGACGGCGTGAGCCTGCCTGATTCGGAAGAAAACTCACTGTATGCCCGTTACGGCAATTTCAACAGTTCGCGCTTGTCCATCGACCCTGAACTGGTGCGCAACATCGACATCGTGAAAGGGGCGGACTCTTTCAATACCGGCAGCGGCGCCTTGGGCGGCGGTGTGAATTACCAAACCCTGCAAGGACGTGATTTGCTGCTGCCGGAGCGGCAGTTCGGCGTGATGATGAAAAACGGTTACAGCAGCCGCAACCGCGAATGGACGAACACAGTCGGCTTCGGCATGGATAACGGCAGCGTCGATGCAGCCTTGCTGTATTCACAACGGCGCGGCCATGAAACCGAAAGCGCGGGCAACCGCGGCTATGCGGTGGAAGGCAAGGGCAGCGGCACGAATATCCGCGGTTCGGCACGCGGCATTCCTGATCCGTCCAAACACAAATACCACAGCTTCTTGGCCAAAATCGGTTATCAGATTAATGAGAACCACCGTATCGGCGCATCGCTCAACGGCCAGCAGGGGCACAATTACACGGTTGAAGAGTCTTATAACCTGACCGATTCTTCCTGGCGCGAAGCCGACGATGTAAACAAACGGCGCAATGCCAACCTGTTTTACGAATGGACGCCTGATTCAAATTGGTTGTCGTTGTTGAAGGCAGACTTCGATTATCAGAAAACCAAAGTGGCGGCGGTTAACAACAAAGGCTCGTTCCCGATGGATTATTCCACCTGGACGCGCAACTACAATCAGAAGGATTTGGACGAAATATACAACCGCAGCATGGACACCCGCTTCAAACGCATCACCCTGCGTTTGGACAGCCAGCCGCTACAACTGGGCGGGCAGCACCGCCTGTCGTTCAAGGCCTTTGCCAGCCGCCGTGATTTTGAAAATTTAAACCGCGACGATTATTTCTTCAGCGGCCGCATCGTCCGAACCACCAGCACCATCCAGCATCCGGTGAAAACCACCAACTACGGTTTCTCGCTGTCCGACCAAATCCAATGGACCGATGTATTTTCAAGCCGCGCAGGCATCCGTTACGACCACACCAAAATGACGCCGCAGCAACTGAATGCCGACTGTCATGCCTGCGACAAAACCCCGCCCGCACCGAATACTTACAGCGGCTGGAGCGGTTTCGCCGGCTTGGCGGCGCAACTGAATCAGGCCTGGCGTGTCGGTTACGACATCACTTCCGGCTACCGCGTCCCCAATGCGTCCGAAGTGTATTTCACCTACAACCACGGTTCGGGCACTTGGAAGCCTAATCCTAATTTGAAGGCAGAACGCAGCACCACCCACACCCTGTCCTTGCAGGGGCGCGGCGACAAAGGGACGCTGGATGCCAACCTGTATCAAAGTAACTACCGCAATTTCCTATCGGAAGAGCAGTTTTTGCAGACGCAGATTGACCCATATTGCTCGGATTACTATGCCCAGCTCGGTTACTGTACCCGCTACCGGCAACAGCTTTATTGGCAGATGCAGAATATCGACAAGGCCAGAATCCGCGGCCTTGAGCTGACAGGCCGTCTGAATGTGGACAAAGTAGTCTCTTTCGTTCCCGAAGGCTGGAAACTGTTCGGCTCGCTGGGCTACGCGAAAAGCAAACTGTCGGGCGACAACAGCCTGCTGTCCACCCAGCCGCTGAAAGTGATTGCCGGCATCGACTACGAAAGCCCGAGCGAAAAATGGGGCGTGTTCTCCCGCCTGACCTATCTGGGCGCGAAAAAGGCCAAAGACGTGCAATATACTGTTTATGAACGAGACAGATGGAGTGATCCGCTGGAAAAACGGGTGAAAGATTACCCGTGGCTGAACAAATCGGCTTATGTGTTCGATATGTACGGCTTCTACAAACCGGTGAAAAACCTGACCCTGCGCGCGGGCGTGTACAACCTGTTCAACCGCAAATACACCACTTGGGATTCCCTGCGCGGCCTGCACAGTTACAGCACCACCAACTCCGTAGACCGCGACGGCAAAGGCTTGGACCGCTACCGCGCGCCCGGCCGCAACTACGCTGTATCGCTGGAATGGAAGTTCTAAGCTAATTTTTGATTGAAGAAACGGAAACAAACCGCCCGAATGTCCTGTTTGGCAGAACATTCGGGCGGTTTTATTATCCGTCTGTTTAAAGTTTGCCGTCTTGTCCCATTCTTATAGTGGATTAACTTTAAACCAGTACGGTGTTGCCTCGCCTTAGCTCAAAGAGAACGATTCTCTAAGGTGCTGAAGCACCAAGTGAATCGGTTTCTGTACTGTCTGTACTGTCTTGCGGTTTCATCGCCTTGTCCTGATTTAGTTAAGCCACTATAGTTTTCCAACTGTTTAATTGGATTGGGTTTCGTTGCGGCTAACTGTTTCCTTCATATTAAACGCGCTAACGTAGTTTGAGGGATGTGTTTGATTACAGGGATCTTCGGAAATACCGGCCGATTTGGTGAGTACTGCAATTTACGCGCCATTTATCGCTGTTTTGCCAATAATAATCTACGATGATGCCTTGATCGTCAGTGTAGAAAATGCGGTCTTGGTCTTGTCCGTAGCAGACGTTGCTATAGTAGTTGGTAATGATGGGCCCATTTTGGCTGCTGCCTTCGTATTCACGTCCAGCGTAGGAGTAGTAGGTATAGCGCCAGAGGTAGGCATAGCGGTCGTTTTCCGATTTGACTCCACCTTCTGTGGGTTTGACGCCATAGAATTTGATAACGGCATCGATAGGTTTGCCGACGAAACGTTTCATACGTTTGTCCAAGCTGGCACAGCCGACAGTGAGACAAACGAGACCGGCCAGGAGGGTTGCGCGGCCTATGGAGATTTTGGAGGGCATAATGCGTTTTCCTGTCATTAAAATGAGGGGCGGAATGATAAGAAAGGAATAGGCAATTTGGCAAGAGGCTACCCGAAAAACATAAAACGTTTTTCAGGTAACCGCTTGGTTGATACACACTTTGCCTTCCTTAATCATGCGGTGGGATTTTAATGAAGGGTTTGTATGTATTGGGGAAAGGGGGTGCAAGATTTTTTCAAAACAGGGGAGGGGTCGTCTGAAAACTGTTGTCCCCATTCTGTTGTAAAAAATTCTTTTTGCATAGTCATTTCATCCCTAATTTGCTTCACTTGTCCGAACTCAATATAAATTCCGCCCTATATCCGCTATAATCGCAAATCGATTATCCAATGTACAAGACAGGAAAATTCATGTCCCAAAGCCGTTTCAACCAAACCGGCCCCAAAATCGGTCTGAGCGTGCGCCTTGCGGAAACGCAGGTGGAAATTGAAGCAGCACAACGCTTGCGTTATCAGGTATTTGCCCAAGAACTGGGGGCGGAAATCGAAAGCGACGACGGTCGCGATGTCGATCCTTACGACGAACATTGCCACCACCTTTTGGCTTTTGACGACGCAACCGGAGAAGTCATCGGCTGCTACCGCCTGATTACCGAAGAAACCGCCAAAAAAGTCGGTGGCTGGTATAGCGAACACGAATTTGACTTGTCCCCTTTGAAAGACATCTTGCCGCAAACCGTCGAACTCGGCCGCGCCTGCACCCATCCCGACTACCGCAACGGCGGTTTGGTCATGCTTTTGTGGTCGGGTTTGGTCAAATTCATGAAAGACGAAAACCTGCGCTTTATGATAGGCTGCGGCAGCATTGATATGCACGACGGCGGCAGCGATGCGGCAGGTCTGTATCATGCCCTGAAATCCAAATACCTCGCGCCTGAAAAATGGTGCGTCAAGCCGCTCAATCCGCTCAAGTGGGACGAAATTACCCCGTCGGACAAACCTGATGTCCCGCCGCTGATTAAAGGCTACCTCAATGCGGGCGCATGGTTCTGCGGCGAGCCTTGCGTCGATGAAGCGTTCAACTGCGCCGACGTGCTCATCATGATGGACATCACCCGCCTGGCAGACCGTTACCTCCAACGTTTCGCCCCTAAACCATAAAGACTAAAAGGTCGTCTGAAAACCTTTTCAGACGACCTCAACTATTGTGAAATCAGCAAATAATTGATTTTTAGCGGTTTCACCCTATACCAAGATTGCACACACCACAACCTTATGATTGCCAAACTACGTTTTACCTTCCGCCTGCTCTGCATCGGCATCTGCCTGCTTTACGGTATGGCGGAAATGTTCTTCCTGTTTCCCTTTTACAGCAAACGGCGCAAACTGCGTGCCATCCAAATCTGGTCGCTGCGCGTTCTCGCTTCATGCGGCATGAAGCTGGAAACCTTCGGCACGCTGCCTCAGGAAGGGCAGGCGCAGTTGTTAATCAGCAACCATATCTCTTGGTTGGACATCATGGCGGTCAACGGCGCATTTCCGGGTCGGTTTGTGGCGAAAGACGATGTCGCCAAATGGCCGGTAGTCGGCTATCTCGCCACGCAGGCGCAGACCGTTTACGTTTCACGCAATAAAGGCACCAAAGGCAATACTGCTAAAATCGCCACCGTAACCGAAGCCCTCAAAAACGGCGATACCGTAACCATTTTCCCGGAAGGGACGAGTACGGAAGGTTATGAAATCCTCCCGTTCAAGCCCAGCTTTTTCCAAACCGCCTACGATGCAGGCGTTCCCATTATCCCCATGCTTTGCCGCTACCCCAATCCCGACGGCACCAGTCCGAACCTTCAGGCGGCTTATGTGGGCGATACCAGCCTGTGGCAATCCATCTGCATGATCATCAGCCAGCCTTCCAGCAAGGTGGAGCTGCATTTTCTGGAGCCGGTTCCTGCCAAAGAAGACCGCTACGAAACGGCGCTGGAAATACACGGCATTTTGAGTCGAGAATTAAAAAAATTGGGCTGACAGGTCCAAACAAACGAAAAGAACTTCAAACCGCTATCCGAACCGTTTCATCAAACCAAACAATAGGAGAAGCCAAATGGAAGAAACATTCGTCCAAACGCTGACCATCGCCGGCTCGGATTCCGGCGGCGGGGCGGGGATACAGGCGGATTTGAAGACGTTTCAGATGCGCGGCGTGTTCGGCACCAGCGTACTGACCGCCGTGACCGCGCAAAATACGCTCGGCGTATCGGCGGTGCATCTGGTTCCGACCGACATCATTGCCGCGCAAATCGAAGCCGTCCGCGCTGATTTTGAAATCCGCGCCTATAAAATCGGGATGCTGGGTACGGCTCAAGTAATTGAATGCGTTGCTGAAAATCTGAAAAAATGCCGTTTCGGCAAGCGCGTTCTCGATCCGGTGATGATTGCCAAAGGCGGTGCGCCGCTGTTGCAGGATTCCGCCGTCGAAGCGATGAAACGCCTGCTGTTGCCCGATACGGACATTCTGACGCCGAACCTGCCCGAAGCGGAGGCCTTGACGGGCGTGCGTATTGAAAGCCGCCAAGATGCGGAACGCGCCGCCAAAATCCTGCAAGATTGCGGCGTGAAAAACGTGGTGATTAAAGGCGGGCATTTGGGCGACAGCCGCAGCGAATACTGCACCGACTGGCTGTTTACGCCGGATGACGTGTTTGAATTTGCCGACCGCCGCTTTCCGACGGCGCATACGCACGGTACGGGCTGTACATTCTCTGCCTGTATCGCCGCCGAGCTGGCAAAATGTTTCGAAACACTGGAAGCCGTGCAAACCGCCAAAAAATACATTACCGAGGCGATTCGCAACCCTTTGAACATCGGTGCGGGACACGGTCCGATCAATCATTGGGCTTATCGGGATTGAATAAGGTCGTCTGAAACGGAAATTTCAGACGACCTCTTGCTATATTTATCAGTCAAATTTGTTTACAATATTGGGCAAACCAACTTCAACTTCGCGGAAGAGACATCATGCAAGTTACATCAAAATGGATAGACGGAATGTGCTTTGTCGGCACGACCGAAAACGGACACAGCGTCGTCATGGAAGGCGCGGCGGCGGAAGGGCAGGCGAAACGCGGCCCCAGCCCGATGGAAATGCTGCTTTTGGGCGTGGCGGGCTGTTCCAGCATCGATGTTGTAATGATTGCCGAGAAACAGCGTCAAAAGGTGGTGGACTGCCAAGCGACGGTTACCGCGAAGCGCGCCGACGATGCCCCGCGCGTGTTCACCGAAATCCACATCCATTTTAAAGTCATCGGACACAATCTGACCGAATCCGCCATCGAGCGCGCCGTGCAGATGTCCGCCGAGAAATATTGTTCCGCCTCGATTATGCTGGGCAAGGCGGCGAAAATCACCCACAGTTTTGAAACCGTCGAAGCAGAGTAATTTTTCAGACGACCTCCCGTATCTTTCAGGGGTCGTCTGAAAAGCGTTTAGAGGCGGAATATTGTTAAAGCGTGAATAAAGGCCGCCCGACAAAAAAGCAGATATATTCACGCTACACTATGAATATATCTGCTTGCTTATTGTGGATTCTCTCTCTATCAGCCTTCATAACTTGGCCTTGTGAGGATATTGTGCAAGCTTCACTAGAGATTGTCAACAATTTTTAATTATATCTTAATCAGATTTTGTGCTATATCGAAATGGAATCAAGCAAAAAGCGATACGGGGCGGGTTGCCGCCGTCGCAAAATTTCTGTTATTTCAAACGATATGACATGCCAGACTATGAGGAGAGCTTAAATAATGAATACCGATAACGATACCCTCCATGCGCCTACCCCTTCTTCCATGATGCCGGCAGGCAGGCATGATTCGGAGCTGTTCCGCGTTTACGCCCTGATTTTGGACGGCATCACCGACCATGTCTTGCTGCCCGGCAAAAAACTGACCGAATCCGAGCTGTGCCGCCAGATGGTTTGCTCGCGCAATACCGTGCGCGGCGCGCTGTCCCTGTTGGCACACGACAAAATCGTCGATTTACAGCCCAATCGCGGCGCGTTCGTCCATGTTCCCGATTTGAAGGAAATGCAGGACGTGTTCAACGCGCGTATCGAAATGGAAAGCATGATTTTGAACCTTCTGTCCGATATGCCCGATTTGGAAACCCGCCTTCAGCTGCTCTACGCCATGATCGAGCGTGAAGAACAGGCGTCCGACAGCGGTGACCGAGTGGGTTGGAACCGCCTGTCCAACGCCTTCCACGTCGAACTAGCGCGCCTGATCGACAACAACGTCTTGTTCGACATCATGAACACCCTGTGCGCCCGCTCTTCGCTCATCGTCGCCGTCTTCGATGCGCAGCGTCATGAAAAACGCACCATCAACACCCACACCCATTCCGAACACCGCGAAATCCTCGACCTGCTGGTCAACGGCAAACGCAACCGCGTGGTCAAAGTCATGCGCAAACACTTAAGCGCGTGCGTGGAGCGTTTGGAACGCAAATACGAAGCGGAATAACACGGACACAGCAAAAAGGTCGTCTGAAAACCGGGATTCAGGTTTTCAGACGACCTTTGGTTTTGGGCAAAGCCGAAGCGGCGGCAGCCTTTTCCGATTTTGGGCAAAAGGCGTACAATCCGAATTCAAACGAATTGGAACGAATGGAAACGAATCCAGATGAAACCGAAAATACAAAGACACGAACACATCCTCGCCCTGGTGCGCGAGCAGCATTTCATGACGGTCGAGCAGCTTGCGGAAGCTTTGGACGTGACCCCGCAGACCATACGCCGCGACATACAGGAATTGAGCGAAACGCGGCAGTTGAAGCGTTACCACGGCGGAGCGTCGGTCGGCGATATTTCCAGCGGCGTGGCGCAAGGCAAGCGAAAACACTGCCAAAATGAAAAAAACGCCATCGCCCGCCTGATTGCCGCCCACATTCCCGACAATTCGTCGCTGTTTATCAGCATAGGCACGACGATGGAAGCCGTTGCCGCCGAGTTGGTCAAGCAGCGTAAAAACCTGCGGATTATCACCAACAATATTTACGTCGCCTCCATCACGTCCGCGCGCACCGACTACACCGTCATCATCACTTCCGGCGTCGTGCGCCCCTTGGACGGCGGGATTACGGGCGTGGCGACGGTCGATTTTATCAATCAGTTTAAAGTCGATTATGCCGTCATGAGTACGCACGGCGTGGAAAGCGACGGATCGCTTTTGGACTACGACTATAAAGAAGTCAGCGTCATGCAGGCGATGATGACCAATGCGCGGGTCAGGTATTTGGGCGTGGACCACAGCAAATTCAACAGCAATGCCTTGGTCAGGCTGGGCGACATCGGCTCGTTTGACAAAGTATTTACCGACCGCGCCCCTGAAGCCGCCATGCAGAAGGTTTTGGGCGATGCGGGCGTAGAATGGCTGGTTGCCGAACCCGTGCCGCTTTGATTTCGGGGGTTACAAAAGGTTAATGAAATTCGGGTACAATGGGGAAGCGTTTTCAGATAGCTGCTATTGAATGTGCAGGTCGTCTGAAAACAATCATCCGTATATGAATGTTCTTGGATTCAGAAGAACAGTTTTGAAAAGACATAAAGATGAATTTCCCCCGTATCAGCGAAAGAACATTTGCCGGCCTTTCATTGGCTGGCAGTATCATTATTATCATCACGACTTCGATATGGTTCAGTCAGGCAGACCCCGAACGCTTCGGGATTACATTGATTGCCGGTATGTTGATGCTTGTCTCAGCGAATCTGGTTTATGTCCTGCTTTCCCATCGTTTGCGACCTGCTACTGTGGCGGGCAGCGTGTGGATAACAACCATACTTTGGTTGTTGTTTATGATGGCGGTAGACAGTGCTGACAGTCATAATGACCCTTACTCCCCTAATTACGATCATCACGGATCAGGTTTTTTGTGGCTAGGGTTGCCTGTATTTTATGTTGGTTCTCTGATTGCTTCCATTATCGCCACCGCAGCCCGCCCCAAACTGCTCTCTTTGGAAAAATCCTCGCTTCAAGCATTTTGGGCGTCCATGCGCTGGTCTTTTATCGGCACTACCGGTTTGCTTTGGATTTTCTATCCAATCGCAATTTTGGTTATTTTGGGTATCGTTCTGTTGATTAACCGGCTGGTTGATTTTATCGATTCATCAACCGCATTCAAACGTCCGGAAGACAATACTTCCGACCATTCCAATCTTTCATCCGATTCGTAATTGTCCATACAGAGGTCGTCTGAAACGGTTTTCAGACGACCTCTGTACCTTGTATTGACTGTAAAGCCGTCCTGTTTTCAGGTAAAATCGGCACGACATCATATTTTCAGATAGCTCCCGACCATGCTCAACAAAGACCAATTCGCGGACAACCATTTCATCCGCACCATCATCGAAGAAGACTTAAAAAGCGGCAAACACGAAGCCATCCAAACCCGTTTCCCGCCCGAACCCAACGGCTACCTGCACATCGGCCACGCCAAATCCATCTGCCTGAATTTCGGTTTGGCGTATATTTACGACGGCTTGTGCAACCTGCGTTTCGACGATACCAACCCTGAAAAAGAAAACGACGAATACGTCAACGCCATCAAAGAAGACGTCGAGTGGCTCGGTTTCCATTGGGCGGGCGAGCCGCGTTTCGCTTCCAATTATTTCGACCAGCTTTACGACTACGCCGTCGGTTTAATCAAAGACGGCAAAGCGTATGTCGATGATTTGACGCCCGAAGAAATGCGCGAATACCGCGGCACGCTGACCGAAGCGGGCAAAAACAGCCCTTACCGCGACCGCAGCGTCGAAGAAAACCTCGACCTGTTCACGCGCATGAAAAACGGCGAATTCCCCGACGGCAGCAAAACCCTGCGCCTGAAAATCGACATGGCATCAGGCAACATCAATATGCGCGACCCCGTCATCTACCGTATCCGCCGCGCCCATCACCACAACACCGGCGACAAATGGTGCATCTACCCGATGTACGACTACACGCATTGCATTTCCGATGCCATCGAAGGCATCACACATTCCTTGTGTACGCTCGAATTTGAAGCCCACCGCCCGCTGTACGACTGGGTGTTGGACAACATCCCCGCGCCGCACGCCACCCGTCCGCGCCAATACGAGTTTTCCCGTTTGGAGCTTTTGTATTCCATTACGTCCAAACGCAAGCTGAACCAACTGGTTTCAGACGGCCACGTTACCGGCTGGGACGATCCGCGTATGCCGACGATTTCCGGTATGCGCCGCCGCGGCTACACGCCCGAAGGCCTGCGCCTGTTTGCCAAACGCGCCGGTATTTCCAAATCTGAAAACATCGTCGATATGAGCGTGTTGGAAGGCGCGATTCGCGAAGAGCTGGAAAACTCCGCCCCGCGCCTGATGGCGGTTTTGAACCCGCTCAAAGTGACTCTGACCAACTTTGAAGCCGGCAAAACCCAAAGCCGCCGTGCCGCGTTCCATCCGAACCACGAAGAAATGGGCGATCGCGAAGTGCCTATTTCACAAACCATCTACATCGAAGCCGACGACTTTGCCGAAAATCCGCCCAAAGGCTTCAAACGCCTGACCCCGGGCGGCGAAGTGCGCCTGCGCCACGGCTATGTTATCAAGTGCGACGAAGTCGTAAAAGACGCGGCAGGCAATGTGGTTGAACTCAAATGCAGCATCGACCATGACACCTTGGGCAAAAATCCCGAAGGCAGAAAAGTCAAAGGCGTGATTCACTGGGTTTCCGCAGAACACGCCGCCGAAATCAAAGTCCGCCTGTACGACCGCCTCTTTACCGTCGAGCGTCCCGATGCCGTGCGCGGCGAAGACAGCGAATACCTGCCGTTTACCGATTTCCTCAACCCTGAGTCCGTCAAAGAAATCACCGCCTATGCCGAACCCGCAGCCAAAAACCTGCCCGCCGAAAGCCGTTGGCAGTTTGAGCGTATCGGCTATTTCGTGACCGACCGCAAAGACCACCGCCCTGAGCAGCCTGTGTTCAACCGCACGGTCACGCTGAAAGACTCTTGGCAGCCCAAGTAATCTGTTGGCAACAGCCATATTGGAAGGTCGTCTGAAAACTTGGAATCGGGTTTTCAGACGACCTTTATTGATAAAGGAATGAGATGGAACGTTATTCTGTACATTTGAAACTGCTGGGGATGGCGGTGTTGTGGGGTGCGTCTTGGCCGATGGGGCGGATGCTGGGGCAGTCGCTGCCGCCGCTGACGGGCGGGGCGGTTCGGTTTGTGCTGGCTTCGGTTTTGTTGTTGGGCTGGTTGTTTGCGCGCAGCAGGTTTGCGACTTTGGCGGCTTTGTCGGCGCGGCAATGGCTGGGCTTGGCGGTAGCTGCTTCCGTCGGGGTGTGCGGCTATGCGGTGTTTTTTATGCTGGGTTTGCAGGCGATGCCGGCGGGAAAGGCAGCGGTGGTTGTGGCGGTGAATCCCGTGCTGACGCTGCTGCTGGCGGCTTGGCTTTTCGGCGAGCGTTTAAACGCGAAGATTTTGGCGGGTATGCTGCTGGCGGTTTTGGGTGCAATAACGGCGGTAACGCAAGGACAGCCTTTGACGGTATTGTCGGGCGGCATCAAGGCGGGGGAGTGGCTGATTTTCGGCTGCGTGGTCTGCTGGGCGGCTTATACTTTAATCGGACGTGCGGTTTTGCGCGGGATAGACGCGCTGACGGTAACGGCGGCAACGTCGTTCATCGGCGCGCTGATGTTGTCGGTGGTGGCGTTGTGGATGGACGGATTGCCTTTTGAGGCAATGGCGGCGATGGATGCACGCGGTTGGACGGCATTGGCGTGGCTGGTCATCGGCGCGACGGTATTGGCCTACGCGTGGTATTTCGAAGGCGTGAAGACTTTGGGTGCAGGCAGCGCGGCAGCGTATATTACGCTCGTACCGATTTTCGGCATGCTCAGCTCGGCGTGGGTTTTGGGCGAACCTTTGCATATTTCGCTGATTGCGGGCTGCGCGGCAGCGGTCGGCGGCATGACGCTGATGCGGTATGGGCAGAAGGTCGTCTGAAAGATTCAAGAGAGGATAAGTTCCTTATCAAACGATGGATGCTCTGTCAGTGTTATAGAAACTCAATCCAGTAGTCTCGGTGTGGTTCGATAATGACCGGTTTGCACCAGAAATATTTGAGGTATCCCAAATTGGCGGGCGTTACGGGGCGGTTGTTCATATTGAATTTTTCAGCGCTTTCCCTAGTCAGGAAACATTTGACGGATACATAATGTTTACCGTCTGATTCTCTTTGAATGCCTTCGAAACCGATTCTGTCTCCCACCTTAAACTCTTTGGCAAGGAGTTGTCCGAGAAAATAAACGGTTTTGTTTTTCATCAACTCGTAGGCTTTCGCATTTTCTATTTCGGCATTTGTTGCTGCAAACATAATGCAAAAGCTGTCGATAAGGTCTTTCAGGGGCTGCAAATCGTCTTTGGAAAAGATAATGTCCGATGTATCAAGTCCGGATATAACAAGGTTTACATAATAGGGTTGCCAGATAACCGCATCAAGAGACATGCCTAAAGGGATGGTTTGCGCTTTGTAGCCGGTGATTTCAAACTTTCTCCTTTCTTTTTCATATGCCTCTGTTGAAGCAAAGACATGAAGGTTCTCCACTTTCCTGAACGGCCTTTTTTTTACGAAAGCAATGACAGGCCTGTCCAGTTGTTCGAATAAATTGAGGTTGTAGTATTCAATAGGGATTTTTTGCATTGAGATCTTTCTTTTCTATGTTTCGTGGTTTTATTCTAACATATCGCTAAAGCGGCTGTTCCGTTTGCGATAACGTTGTCTGTCGGCTTATAAACTTGTTTCAGGACAAGGCAGGGGTCGTCTGAAAAGGCGGCTGTCGTTTTATTTTGCGTCCGATATTTTCATTATCAAGGAAATCATTATGTCCGCTCCGCTCGAAATCGAAACCCACCCTTTTCCCGCATTATTGCCGCCGCAGGCGACGGTAATGATGATGGGGACGTTCCCACCCAAGGAAGACAAACGCGCGATGCAGTTTCATTATCCGAATTTTCAAAACGATATGTGGCGCGTTTATGGGCTGGTGTTTTTTAATGATGCGGCGCATTTCCAGATGCCGTCTGAAAAAGCGTTTGATGCGGAGAAAATCAAGGCGTTTTTGCGCGAACGGGGGATTGCCTCCTGCCCGACCGTGTTGAAGGCGGTGCGGGAACACGGCAATGCGTCCGACAAGTTTTTGCAAGTGGTGGAAACCGTCGATTTGGCGGCGGTGTTGGCACAGATGCCCGACTGCCGCCACATCTGTACTACCGGAGGTAAGGCGACGGAAATCCTGCTCGATATTCAGGGCGGCGGCATCAAAATGCCGAAAACGGGCGAAACCGTGCCGTTTCCGTTTGCCGGGCGGGATTTGACCCTGACCCGCCTGCCATCGACTTCGCGCGCTTATCCTTTGAGTTTGGCGAAAAAGGCGGCGGCATATCGGGCGTTTTTCGAAATGGCGGGTTTGTGTGAAAAACAGTTATAATTGCCGACAATTTTCCCTTTCAGACGACCTTCTTAAAGCGAGGTCGTCTGAAAAAACAGACAAGGAAGAAATCCGATGAAAAACTACCAAGCGCCCGACGAGAAGGGCTTTTTCGGCGAACACGGCGGACTTTATGTCTCCGAAACCCTGATTCCCGCCTTGCAAGAGCTGGCGGATGCCTATAAAGCAGCGAAAAACGACCCGTCGTTTTGGGAAGAGTTCCACCGCGATTTGAAACACTACGTCGGCCGGCCCAGCCCCGTTTACCATGCCGCGCGATTGTCCGAGCATTTGGGCGGCGCGCAAATCTGGTTGAAGCGCGAAGACTTGAACCACACTGGCGCGCACAAGGTAAACAACACCATCGGTCAGGCGCTGCTTGCCCGCCGCATGGGCAAAAAACGCGTCATTGCCGAAACCGGTGCAGGTCAGCACGGCGTGGCTTCCGCCACCGTCGCCGCCCGCTTCGGCATGACTTGCGACGTGTACATGGGCGCGGACGACATCCAGCGTCAAATGCCCAACGTGTTCCGCATGAAATTGTTGGGTGCAAACGTAGTCAGCGTCGATAGCGGCAGCCGCACGCTGAAAGACGCGATGAACGAAGCCATGCGCGAATGGGTTGCCCGCGTGGACGACACGTTCTACATCATCGGTACTGCCGCCGGCCCTGCGCCGTATCCCGAAATGGTGCGCGATTTCCAATGCGTCATCGGCAACGAAGCCAAAGCGCAGATGCAGGAAGCCATCGGCAGACAACCCGACGTCGCCGTTGCCTGCGTCGGCGGCGGCTCGAACGCCATCGGCCTGTTCCACCCGTATATCGGCGAAGAAAACGTGCGCCTCGTCGGCGTGGAAGCCGGCGGTTTGGGCGTGGATACCCCCGACCACGCCGCGCCGATTACCAGCAAAGCCCCCATCGGCGTATTGCACGGCTTCCGCAGCTACCTGATGCAGGACGAAAACGGCCAAGTCTTGGGTACGCACTCCGTTTCCGCAGGTCTCGACTATCCCGGCATCGGCCCGGAACACAGCCACCTGAATGACATCAAGCGCGTCGAATACACCGTCGCCAAAGACGACGAAGCACTCGAAGCCTTTGATTTGTTGTGCCGCTTCGAAGGCATCATCCCCGCACTCGAATCCAGCCACGCCCTTGCATGGGCAGTCGCCAACGCGCCGAAAATGGGCAAAGACCAAGTGATTCTGGTCAACCTGTCCGGCCGCGGCGATAAAGACATCAATACCGTGGCGAAGCTGAAAGGGATTGAGTTGTAGGGATGATGTGAAGGTCGTCTGAAAACAAAAATATGATGATTCTCCCCAATTGTTACAGCTATTTCCGTATGGTATCCGACCACAATTGCGCCGATGAATTGACGCAATTGCTCGGTATCCAGCCGTTTTCTGTTACCCGGTGTGGAGAGACGCATTTAGCTAATGGAATGCTACGCCCACAGCCGGCTGATTGGAGCGCATGGAATGGCTGCCGCCAAGATCAGCCGGTCAATGATGCAGAAGGGCAGTGCCTGCGGATTGTCCGCCAATTACACGGGAACATTGATGCACTTGCCCGATTCCGTCGGCAATACCAAGCAAAATTTTGGTTGGAAATTGTCCCTGAATATGTTGTGGATGCAGAACAAAATCCCTATATAGGATTTAGTCGGGAAATCATGGAATTTTGTTATCTGACGGGTACGGAAATAGACGTCGACGTCTATCATTACTGCAATTTCTGCGACTCTGATGAAGGACAAAACGGTACGCTGCATTAATCTGCCTTCATTGACCTGAATTTGTCTTTTATAGTGGATTAAATTTAAATCAGGACAAGGCCGACGAAGCCGCACAGTACAAATAGTACAGCAAGGCGAGGCAACGCCGTACTGGTTTAAAGTTAAGCCACTATAATGTCTTTGGTTTTGGGATATCGACAGAATATAGGGCGTATTCATGTTCACGCCGTGATTAGCTATCTCACTTGAAATTCTCAAAACAAGCCGTTTGAAAGTCCGCCTTTCAAACGGCGTTATTTTTAGGCTGCCTGAAAATTTTCTACATACTATGCCGGATATGAACCACATCACCGAAAACCGGTTTTCAGACGACCTTTTCCTTATCCGATAGAGACTTTTCAGGTCATCATCTAATCAGAGTGGGTTAAAATAGCGGAATTTGATATAAACCCTTCTCAGAAAATATGTTGCCCGAACACACTTCCTCCCTGCTCGATTTCGACCGCGCCCATCTGCTCCATCCCTATACGTCCATGACCGATCCGTTGCCTGTTTATCCGGTGCGCCGTGCGGAGGGTGTGCATATCGAATTGGCGGACGGTACGCGGCTGATTGACGGGATGTCGTCTTGGTGGTGTGCGATACACGGCTACAATCATCCTGTTTTGAATCAGGCGGTTGAGGCGCAGATTAAGCAAATGTCGCATGTGATGTTCGGCGGTTTGACGCACGGGCCGGCGGTGGAATTGGGCAAGTTGTTGGTCGGGATTTTGCCACAAGGGCTGGACCGTATTTTTTATGCGGACTCGGGTTCGGTTTCGGTGGAAGTTGCGCTGAAGATGGCGGTGCAGTACCAGCAGGCGCGGGGTTTGACCGCGAAGCAGAATATTGCGACGGTGCGGCGCGGGTATCACGGCGATACTTGGAATGCGATGTCCGTCTGCGATCCGGAAACGGGGATGCACCATATTTTCGGCAGCGCTCTGCCGCAGCGTTATTTTGTCGATAATCCGAAAAGCCGTTTCGACGATGAATGGGACGGGGCGGATTTGCAGCCTGTCCGCGCCTTGTTTGAAGCGCATCATGCGGACATTGCCGCCTTTATTTTGGAACCGGTCGTGCAGGGCGCGGGCGGCATGTATTTTTATCATCCGCAGTATCTTCGCGGATTGCGCGATTTGTGCGACGACTTTGATATCGTGTTGATTTTTGACGAAATCGCCACCGGATTCGGGCGCACGGGCAAGATGTTTGCCTGCGAACACGCGG
This sequence comes from Neisseria sp. HMSC074B07, assembly GCF_001810355.1. Classification (NCBI taxonomy): domain Bacteria; kingdom Pseudomonadati; phylum Pseudomonadota; class Betaproteobacteria; order Neisseriales; family Neisseriaceae; genus Neisseria; species Neisseria sp. HMSC074B07. Next base: position 139,756 of record NZ_KV800969.1, read on the forward strand.
AGGTCGTGCCGGATATTATGTGTATCGGCAAGGCCTTGAGCGGCGGCTATATGACGCTGGCGGCGGCAATCACTTCGCAAAAAGTCACCGAAACGATTTCGCGCGGCGAAGCGGGCGTTTTTATGCACGGCCCGACATTTATGGCGAACCCGCTGGCGTGTGCCGTTGCCTGCGCTTCGGTCAAACTGCTTTTGTCCCAAGATTGGCAGGCGAATATCCGCCGCATCGAAAGCATCCTGAAAGGTCGTCTGAAAACCGCATGGGACATTCGCGGCGTGAAAGACGTGCGCGTTTTGGGTGCCATCGGCGTGATCGAACTGGAAAAAGGCGTCGATATGGCGCGTTTTCAAGCGGACTGCGTGGCGCAGGGCATTTGGGTGCGCCCATTCGGCAGGCTGGTGTACCTCATGCCGCCTTACATCATTTCAGACGACCTCTTGACCGAACTTGCCGACAAAACCATACAAATCTTGAAGGAACACAGCAAATGAAAGGCGTTTACTTCGTCAGCGGCATAGACACGGAGATCGGCAAAACCGTCGCCACCGGCGTGTTGGCAAAACAATTGTTGCAGCAGGGCAAAAGCGTGATCACGCAAAAGCCCGTGCAAACCGGTTGCCAAAACATCGCCGACGACATCGCCGTCCACCGCAACATCATGGGCATACCCATGCAGGAAGCCGACAAACAGCGGCTGACCATGCCCGAAATCTTCAGCTATCCCGCCTCGCCCCACCTCGCCGCCCGTCTGGACGGCAGGGCTTTGGACTTGAACAAAATCCGCACTGCCACGCAGCAACTGGCGGCGCAATACGAAATCGTGTTGGTCGAAGGCGCGGGCGGATTGATGGTTCCGCTGACGGAAAACCTGTTAACCATTGATTATATTCAGCAACAGGCTTATCCCGTTATTCTCGTTACCAGTGGACGGCTCGGCAGCATCAACCACACCCTGCTCAGCTTCGCCGCGCTCAAACAATACGGCATCAGCCTGCACAGCCTGATTTTCAACCACATCCACGACAGCCGCGACGAACACATCGCCCAAGACAGCTCGGCATATCTAAAGGGTCGTCTGAAAACAGATTTTCCCGATGCGGAGTGGATGGAGTTGGATAAGGTGGAGACGGACGAAAGGTCGTCTGAAAACGATTAACACATGAAACACATCAATCTAAATCCCATGAATCCCCCTTTGAATTGGCAAGACAAACTTCCCGACGAACTGCCGCAGGGCTGGAACGAACGCGCCGCCGCTTTGTGCCAAGCGCAATCGCTGACCGCCGCCTTACGCGCCTTGGGCGGCAGCTTTACGGTAAAAGTGCTGTATATGGGCGAACTGGGCGGGCTGGGTAATCCGTTTGGCGGAAACTATGCCGAAACCGCCGCCCCGCAATTCGTCCGCGACGTTTTGCTGCATCTGGACGGCGTGCCCGTCGTACAGGCGCGCAGCGCGTGCAGCCTGCAATCCCAAGCCTGGCGCGGCGTGTTGGATTGCGGCACGCAGCCTTTGGGCGAGCGGCTGTTTGACGGCACGCTGCCCTTGAAGCGTTCGGCATTCGAGTTTTGTCTGATGGAAAACGCAGGCGGTCAGGATGATTTCAGACGACCTGTCGCTGCCCGCAGGTCTTATTTTGATTGGGATGGTGAGGTGTTGGAACTGACGGAATATTTTTTGGCGGGGTTGGCGCGGTTTGTGTAGGGCGCAGATATGCCGTTTTTGTATCTTTCTGTAAAAGTTGGGGATAAGGGTCTAAATAAAATAGTAAAATCTAAAAATTGATTTATAATGAACATAATACGCTAAGCAATAATTACAAATTGATTTATTATACCAATAACATATTTTTCACATTCGCATGAAGATAAGACGTGTTCTCCTACATTTTTTCCCGCGCTATGCCGTCGGACGGATGGTCATATACGGCAAATTGATGCGCATCGACAAGCCTATCGGCACGTTGCTGCTGCTTTGGCCGACCTATTGGGCATTATGGGTCGCTTCGGAAGGTATTCCGGAAGCGGATATTTTTTGGGCGTTTACCGCCGGTACGTTCTTTATGCGCAGCGCAGGCTGCGTGATCAACGACTTTGCCGACCGCGATTTTGACGGTTCGGTCGAGCGCACGAAAAACCGCCCCTTTGCCCGCGGGTTGGTTTCCAAAACAGAAGCGATTCTGCTGACCGTCATCCTCTGCCTGCTTGCCGCCCTCTGCATGACGCCGCTGAACCTGTTGACTTGGGTGATGAGCGTTCCTGCGCTGTTTCTGGCGATGACTTACCCCTTTACCAAACGGTTTTTCCCGCTGCCGCAGTTTTATTTGGGGCTGGCGTTTTCTTTCGGGATTCCGATGGCGTTTGCCGCCGTCCGCAGCGGCGTGCCTTCTACGGCATGGCTGATGTTTACCGCTAATGCTTTGTGGACGCTTGCCTACGACACGATTTATGCGATGTCGGACAAGGAAGACGATTTGAAAATCGGGATTAAAACTTCGGCCATCACGTTCGGCGATCACGATATTTCCGCATCCATGCTCTGCCATTTTTGGTTTACCGCGCTGATGGCGGTGTTGGGCGTGAAAATCGGCGCGACATGGCCGTATTGGATTATGCTGCCTGCGGTGGTGTGGCTGCAAATCGGTCAATACCATGCCATCAAAACGCGCGACCGCCAGACTTGTTTTAAAGTGTTTCTGGATAACAACTATATCGGTCTGCTGTGGTTTTTGGGTTTGGCGGGGCATTATTTGTGGGCTTTGGCTGCCACGCGGTTGTAAGGCAATAAAATGGTTAACACGTCGTCTGAAAAGGGTTTCAGACGACGTGTTGCTTTTCGGGGCAGGGCGGATTGATGATATTGGCGGGGTTTTATCTGGTAGCCAAACCTGCTGTAAAACACTTGCCGCCGTTTTCAGACGATCTTGTGTATGAGTTAAGAAATATCAAAGAAGCAGCGTTTCTTGTTAGCAATCTGAGTGTAAATTGCGTGTTCAGGATTGAGGTTTGTACAGACAGTCGGTACAATTCCATTTCATTTTGCCACATCAAAAGAGATTTCTATGAGCCTTATCGGCGAAATTTTGCCTTTGTCCCATATCGTTTTAGACTTGGAAGTCGGCAGCAAAAAACGCTTGTTTGAAGAAGCGGGCCTGCTGCTTGAACATGAAGCAGAATTACCTCACGGCGATGTCTTCGACTGCCTGTTTGCCCGCGAAAAGCTGGGTTCGACCGGCTTGGGGCAGGGCGTCGCCATCCCGCATGGCCGTCATGCCTGCGTGAAAAAAGCCACCGGCGCGTTTATCCGCACGAAAGAACCGGTCGCTTTCGATGCGCCCGACGGCAAACCCGTATCCCTGATTTTCACTTTGTTGGTGCCGGAAAATGCGACCGGCGAGCATTTGGAAGTCTTGTCCAAACTGGCGGGCAGGTTCTCGCAAAAAGCCGTCCGTGAAGCCTTGATGTCCGCAACCTCTGCCGAGGAGGTGCGCAAACTTCTGGCAGAAGAGTAAAGAATGCCCAGTATATCCGTCCGCCGCCTGTTTTCCGATAATCAGCACAAGCTCCAACTTGCTTGGGCGGCAGGCAATTCGGGTGCGGATAACCGCATCGGAGTAGAGGCCGACAAACCCGTTTTGGCGTTGGTCGGCCATTTGAATTTTATCCATCCCAATCAAATCCAAGTCGTCGGTGTTGCCGAAGCCGAATATCTCAAGCGCCTCGAATCGGGCGAGTTGAATTACGATTTCGGTGAACTCTTCGATATCCCCATGTCGCTGGTCATCGTTGCCAACGGTCTGGCGGTTTCGCCCAAATTGCGCGACTACTGCCATAAAAACGACATCCCGCTCTTGACCTCCAAGCTCGAAAGCCCGTATTTGATGGATGTGTTGCGGATTTATCTGCAACGCACGCTGGCGACTTCCATCGTCAAGCACGGCGTATTCCTCGATGTATTTGAAGTTGGCGTGCTGATTACCGGTCATTCCGGCTTGGGTAAAAGCGAGTTGGCGTTGGAATTGATTTCGCGCGGACACAGCCTGATCGCCGATGATGCGGTCGAGCTTTTCCGTACCGGTCCCGAAACGCTCGAAGGCCGCTGCCCGCCGATGTTGCGTGATTTCCTTGAAGTGCGCGGATTGGGCATACTCAACATCCGCCACATTTTCGGCGAAACCTCCATCCGTCCGAAAAAAATCCTCCAGTTGATTATCAACCTGGTCGCTGCCGACGACGATTACATGAAGCAGCTCGACCGCTTGAGCATACGCACGGAAACCGAGTCCATCCTCAACGTCAACGTCCGTTCCGTCACCCTGCCTGTCGCCGTGGGCCGCAACCTTGCCGTATTGGTTGAAGCGGCGGTGCGCAACTACATCCTCCAGTTGCGCGGCAAAGACAGTACCAAAGAATTCCTCGAACGCCATCAAACACAACTCAAAGAAAACGAACAAAACCATGAAAATCGTCCTGATTAGCGGATTGTCCGGCTCGGGCAAGTCCGTTGCCCTCAAACAGCTTGAAGACCTCGGCTATTTCTGCGTGGACAACCTGCCGCTGGAAATGCTGCCTTCGCTGGTGCTGCACCATATCGAGCGCGCCGATGAAACCAAACTCGGCGTGAGCGTCGATGTCCGCTCCGGCATCAACATTCAGGAAGCGCAGGAGCAAATCCAATACCTGCGCGATGAAGGCCATCAGGTCGAAGTATTGTTTGTGGAGGCAGAAGAAAGCGTGCTGGTGCGCCGTTTTTCCGAAACGCGGCGCGGCCATCCGCTGTCGGGACTGAACCTTACCCTGCTGGAAAGCCTGCAAAAAGAGCGCGAATGGCTGTTCCCGCTCAAAGACATCGCCTACTGCATCGATACATCCAAAATGAACGCGCAGCAACTGCGTTATGCCGTTCAACAATGGCTCAACATCGAGCGCAGGGGGCTTTTGGTTATCCTCGAATCTTTCGGCTTCAAGTATGGCGTGCCGAACAACGCCGATTTCATGTTCGATATGCGCAGCCTGCCCAATCCCTATTACGATCCCGAGCTGCGCCCCTACACCGGCATGGATGCCCCCATTCAAGCGTATCTCGACCAGCAGCCCCTGGCGCAGGAAATGGTGGACGACATCGACCACTTTATGAACCACTGGCTCCCGCGCCTGCAAAAAGAAAGCCGCAGCTACGTTACCATCGCCATCGGCTGTACCGGCGGACAGCACCGTTCCGTCTATGTCGTCGAAAAACTCGCCCAACGCCTGCAAGGACATTACGAACTGCTGGTCCGCCACAGACAGGCGCAAAACCTGTCCGGACGCTGATTCCCCTTTTCAGACGACCTTTTCGATATAAAAGGAGAAAACCATGAAACCCATCATCACCCTCGCACTCGCCTGCACACTCGCCGCCTGCGCCGCCGAAGTCCCCGCCTACCGCTGGCATCGCACCGGCGCAAGCGAATCCGACGTTTCCCGCCAAATCAACATCTGCAAATCACAAGCGCAACACGACGCCAAACACGGACGCGAATCCAAATCCCTTGAACAATGTATGGACGAAGCCGGCTACTACCGCTACGAACACGGCAACCTCTAAACCTTGAGCGCCCCAAACTAAAAGGTCGTCTGAAAAACCGCGAAGGCTTTCAGACGACCTTTGCACAGAAAACGGACAAACCTCAGGTCGTCTGAAAACACCGCCGAACCACTTTTCAGACGACCCCACCGCAAATCAGACAGAAAGAACAAAACATGGCAATCCAATGGTTTCCCGGCCACATGAACAAAGCAAAAAAAGCCATCGCCGAGCGCGCAAAAAGCGTCGACATGGTGATTGAAATGCTGGACGCACGTATGCCCGCCTCCAGCGAAAACCCCCTGCTTGCCCAGCTTTCCAAAGGCAAACCCAAACTCAAAATCCTCAACAAACAAGACCTTGCCGACCCCGAACGCACCAAAATCTGGCTCGAACACTACAACAGCCGCCCCGATACCCGCGCCATCGCCCTCGATTCCTCCGAAACCGGCGTGCACGGCAAAATCACCCAAGCCTGCCGCGCCATGATTCCCCACCGCCAAGGCATAGAAAAACCCCTGCGCGTCCTCATCTGCGGCATCCCCAACGTCGGCAAATCTACCCTCATCAACGGCATGATAGGCAAAAAATCCGCCAAAACCGGCAACGAACCCGGCATCACCAAAGCCGAACAACGCCTTTTCCTCGCCGACGACTTCTGGCTCTACGACACCCCCGGAATGCTGTGGCCGAAAATCATCGTCGAAGAAGGCGGCTACAACCTCGCCGCCGGCGGCGCAGTCGGACGCAACGCGCTGGACGAAGAAGAAGTCGCCCTCGAGCTCCTAGACTACCTCCGCCGCCACTACCTCCCCATGCTGCAAGAACGCTACCAAGCCGACAAAGACCCCAGCAGCCACTGGGACGACAACTCATGGCTCGAATGGATAGCCAAAAAACGCGGCGCAGTCTTGAGCGGCGGACGGGTCAACTACCAAAAAGCCGCCGAAAACATCCTCACCGACTTCCGCGAAGGCAAAATCGGCAGAATTACCCTCGAAACGCCGAACCAATGGGAAACATGGCTTAAAAAAGCCCGACAAAAAGAAGCCGAACTCAAAGCCGTGCGCGAAGCCAGAAAAGCAGAACGCAAAGGGCAGAAGCCTGCGGACGAGTAGGGCGGTATAGTGGAATGCCAAAAGAGGTTTCACTATCTTCAAACAGGTCGTCTGAAACCTCAGAATAAATTTTTCAGACGACCTGTTTGTAACATTTAAAACCAACATATAAAACTGAAAAGAGTCCTTGTCTAAGGTCGTCTGAAAACATCAAAACAATTAAATTTTAACGTTATGACTGAAAAACTCCCTCCCGACGCGCTGATCGAAGCTGCGCTTTTGACCCAAACCGAACCCTTAAACGAAAAATCCATGCGCGAATTGTGTGTGCCGCCGCTGTCGCAGGACAAATTAATCGACGTGTTGGCGCAGTTGAAAACGCGTTGGCAGGGCAGGGCGTTGCAACTGGTGCATACGCACGAGGGCTGGCGGTTTCAGATTGCGCAGGCGGCATTCGAGCGGCTGGGCAGCCTTCAGGAGCAGCGTGCGCCGCGCTATTCCCGCGCCGTAATGGAAACGCTGGCGATTATAGCCTACCAGCAGCCGGTGACGCGCGGCGACATTGAGGGCATACGCGGCGTGGCGGTGTCGCAGAACGTGATGCAGACCTTGCAGGACAGGGGTTGGATTGAAGTGATCGGGCATCGCGATTCCGTCGGGCGGCCTGCATTGTGGGCGACGACGCCGACGTTTTTGAGCGATTTGCGCTTGGACAGTTTGGAAGATTTGCCGCCGCTGACAGAATTAGGCGAATTGGTTTTGCCTGATTTGATCGAAACGCCGCCGACAGGCGAAGAAGAGGAGCAGGAAGAAACGCCGGAGCGGCTGATTAATTAAATCAGGCAGGATTGGCAAAGGTCGTCTGAAAACTGGAAATAGGTTTGAACTGCACCCCAAAAGTTGGACATCCC
>NZ_KV800970.1:0-436 GCF_001810355.1 Neisseria sp. HMSC074B07
GGTTGCTTTCGGTTTTCAGGTCGTCTGAAACGGCAGCGGCACTTTGTTCTCTCTCCTGCGGGATAGGGCTTGTTACGGCTAAGGAAAATTCGGTTTGAGCTGCAACTGCTTTGCCCTCTCCCCAACCCTCCCCCACGGGGGAGGGAGCAGGTTGCTGTTGGATTTGCCCGTGCAGACTACTTTCGACGGGGTGCAGGTTGCTTTCGGTTTTCAGGTCGTCTGAAACGGCTGCCGCATTCTGTTCCCTCTCCTGCGGGAGAGGGCTAGGGAGAGGGTTTGTTACGGCTAAGGAAAATTCGGTTTGGTTGGCAACCGCTTTGCCCTCTCCCCAACCCTCCCCCACGGGGGAGGGAGCAGGTTGCTGTTGGATTTGCCCGTGCAGACTACTTTCGACGGGGTGCAGGTTGCTTTCGGTTTTCAGGTCGTCTGAAACGGC
>NZ_KV800971.1:0-4392 GCF_001810355.1 Neisseria sp. HMSC074B07
AAACTGTGTTGAGGTTTCGGTTGTCGGGAGGAGGACTTTTTTGCAAAGGTCTCGGAACATATTTTTCATGGGGAAATTAATCGTAAAGGGCAGGCAACGGGATTTCATCATGAAGGATCAATTGGGCATAATACTAGAGCAAGAATTACGAATATTACTCAGAAACAGAATCTACATGGGGTATATGTAGGAAATGTTGAAATTTTTGATTTCACAAAAGGAAAATGGATTAAAAAAACGGTAGATTCATCGTTTTATCCTAAAACATGGTCTCGAAGTCGAGTAATTTCTGAGATTAAAAGTGCATATCATAATGGTTGTATTACTGGAAATAAATTTTCTGGAGTATCAACTAGCGGTGTTATAATCTCAGGATATGTTAATCAAAAAGGATATGATATTAATACAGCATATCCGATTTATTAAGGATTTTTATGTATTTTTATATAGATAGTTATAACATCTGCAGAGTCAAACGTAACAATTTAAAATTTTCTGATGAAATAATTGCAGATTTTCTGGAAGAAGATGTCATGGGAGTAGAAAATACTGTTGATTTAATAATAGACAATATTAGTCAAGTTCAAAACGGTAAGATAGAAATTTGGGAAGGTACGGGTAATGCCCACACAATTTCCATAACAAAAGATAAGATAAATATTTTTAACGAATTTACTGAAATGGATGTAACTATTTATGACTTTGAATACTTTTTGTCCCTTTTATATCAATGGAAAAAATTGATTGAAAGTAGGAAAGAAGTATCTATCTAATTGCCTAATATAGTTAGTTCTATCGCTGACAACGGTAATAAACTGCTTCCAAGGTCAGTATTACGACGAAGAAAGCAGGCTACACTACAACCGTTTCCGCTATTACGACCCTGAAATCGGGCGGTTTGTAAGTCAAGATCCGATTGGTTTGAAAGGCGGGGGAAATTTGTTGCCTATGTTGTCAATCCAACTTTATGGATTGATCCATTGGGATTGGATCATAGAAGTGTTTTCTGGAAAGCTGAGACTTTTACAAAATAGACAATACAAAATATGGAAATAACATTATTCATGGTAAAATTGCTTAGAAAAATTTTTAGATAACCTTCCATCTTTTATAGTTATTCACGCTGCCAGTATTCAGATGATGTTTTTTTAAAAGGAATTTTATGAAAAAATTATTGATTGTTTTATTTGTTGCAGGCGCATTGAGTGCCTGCTCGGCAATTAAGGATAATTCAGAGGTAAGTTTTGCATCTCATCACCACCAATCTAGCGTATACAAAACAGGCAAAACTGCGCTTCCTATTCCTGCCAGTGCGCAAGATTGGGAAAAATATTCCGTCGCTAAAACATCCAAATTAATTGATGTTCCGTTACAAGAGAAGAAAGTCTATTACTTTACGCCCAAATTCAAACTGGTAAAACGTCCTGCTAAAGGAGGTTTTTATCGCGAGATTTTGGGTAAGACCGCTGATGGAAACTTAGTGATTCAGGATTTTTATCAGGATAGTGGAACTAAACAAATCGACCCGGCTGTGATCTCGGTTAAAAATGAGAAAAACTTTAATTCTTCAGAAGCTGTAGACGGTGTCGTAACTTCATACTCAGCAGATGGGAAACTATACAATTTCAAGCAAAAAAATGTTGCGCGCAATGAAGTTGTCTATGGCAATTATGTGGATGGCAAACTGGTCATGGCGAGTGAAACCGATCTTGAAGAGAAAAATGCACTCACTACGTTTTTTTATCCTAATGGTAAGAAAATGATTCAAGTTCATGGATCCGTTTTTGGTGGAGAGGAAGAATATTTTGATGATGACGGGAAATTGTTATTTAGCCAATTAACCAACGAGTTTCCCAAAGAAATAATGGAGTCGGAAGAGAAATATAATAAACTGATCGAGAAACTAAGTGCGTTAGATCTTAAAAAAGTTGAAATTCTTGAAAAATTAGGTGTTTTACCTTAATAAGGTGTTGAAAGGTCGTCTGAAATTTATACATTTCAGACGACCTTTTCAGTTAAAAATAGTAAACCGCCTCGAAACGCGGTAAAATACGCTCCGTTTCCAACACGACGCCTGAATCAGCAGGCTTTTATTATGGACCTTCCCAGTTCGTTTTTACTGAACTTCCCTTCCGGTTTATCCCGAAATACACGATAACCATCCCGCCGAAATGCCCTCCCGCATCCGGCGGGCGGAGCATTTATGAGCATCGAACAAACCCCTCCGAACCTTGAAAGCGACGGTATCGAAAGCGACGTAGAGCGCGTTTCCGCCGATTTCGACCGTATCCACGCGCTGTGCGAAATCCTTTCGCCCGCCTTCCCGCAAATTGAGGAAGGCGTGCCGATTGAGGACGAGGCGTTGCGCGACAAATTTACCGAGCTGACCGTTCTTTTGAACGAGCTGCACCCTGCCGACGTGGCGGCAGTGTTGGAATCGTTGCCGCCGCGCGAGCGTAATATCGTCTGGCTGCTGGTCACGCCTGAAGACGACGGCGAAGTATTGCTGGAAGTGTCCGACGCGGTGCGCGAAACGCTGATCGAGTCGATGGACAAAGACGAGCTGTTGGCGGCGGTCGATGACTTGGATGCGGACGAGCTGGCGGAGCTGGCGGGTGATTTGCCGCACCAAGTGGTCTATGAAGCCTTGCAGACACGCGACGAGGAAGAGCGCGCCCAAGTCAAGGCGGCGATGTCGTATGAAGACAACCAAGTCGGCGCGATTATGGACTTCGAGTTGGTCAGCATCCGCGCCGACGTTGCCTGTGAAGTGGTGCTGCGTTACCTGCGCCGTTTCGAGAGCCTGCCCGATCATACCGACAAGATTTTCGTGGTCGATGAAAACGACATCCTGCAAGGCGTGCTGCCCATCCGCAAACTTTTGGTTGCCGATCCCGAAGACTTGGTGGCGGACGTGATGGCGACCGAAGTCGTGCGCTTCCGGCCCGAAGACGACGTGGAAGAAGCGGCGCAGGCGTTCGAACGTTATGACTTGGTTACCGCGCCCGTTGTCGATGAAAACAAAAAGCTCATCGGCAGGATTACCATCGACGAGATGGTGGACGTTATCCGCGAAGAATCGGAAGCGGATATGTTGAACATGGCGGGTTTGCAGGAAGAGGAAGATTTGTTTGCGCCTGTGTGGGATTCGGTGAAAAACCGCTGGATGTGGCTTGCCGTCAACCTCTGCACCGCCTTTCTCGCCAGCCGCGTTATCGGCGCGTTTGAAGGCAGTATCGAGAAAATCGTCGCACTCGCCGCGCTGATGCCCATCGTCGCCGGTATCGGCGGCAACTCCGGCAACCAAACCATCACCATGATTGTCCGCGCGATGGCGATGGGGCAGTTGACGGGAATGCAGGCGGGACGTTTGTTGAAAAAAGAAGTCGGCGTCGCTCTGGTCAACGGCATCATCTGGGGAACGGTCATGGGCGTGGTGTCATGGCTGCTGTACGGCAGCATCGGCATCGGCTTGGTGATGGTCGCCGCAATGACGCTGAACCTCTTGCTCGCCGCCTCGGTCGGCGTACTCATCCCCGTCATCATGGAAAAATCCGGCCGCGACCCTGCTTTGGGCAGCTCGGTGCTGATTACGGCGGTAACGGACTCCGGCGGTTTTCTGATTTTCTTGGGGCTGGCGACGATGTTTTTGTTGTAAGGTCGTCTGAAAAGCGGACGGGAAAGATAAAAGGTCGTCTGAAACCATGTGATTATGGGTTTCAGACGACCTTTTTAACTTTTATGGTGGATGAACGTGAGCTAAGAGAAGCAAAGAAATTTCTCACTGGATACCACAAAAAACTTCCTTGACAGGTAAATTCGGCGGGGTGGTGGGTAGGGCACTGCGATACCTGCCGTGGATTGTAGCATGGGCTTTGCCGACGGAATCATCTGTTTGGTTTTCGAGTCGGGAGATAACATGGCGTTTTTTTCGTGGGCAGAGCCCACGCTACGGCTGGCTGGGACAAGGTCGTCTGAAATCGTGGGGTGATGGATTTCAGACGACCTTTTAACTTTTATGATGGAGTAACGTGAGTCTAAGAGAAGCAAAGAACTTTCTCATTGACTTCCTTGACAGGTAAATTCGGCGGGGCGGCGGGTAGGGCACTGCGATACCTGCATACCTGCCGTGGATTGTAGCGTGGGCTTTGCCCACGGGATTGATGGCTTGGTTTCCGAGTCGGGCGATAAACAGTGTTGTTTTTTTCGTGGGCAGAACCCACGCTACGGCTGGGGTGAGGTCGTCTGAAATCATGGGGTGATGGATTTCAGACGACCTTTTTATACTTTATGGTGGATGGACGTGAGTCCGAGAGCAGAAAACAACTTCCCTTTAAATACAAAAAATTTTCTTGATAAGTATAGTCAATTAAAAATAAAATAGTACAATAC